>NZ_JBICUP010000002.1:289602-375667 GCF_043198215.1 Micromonospora sp. NPDC048830 | reverse complement strand
GGACCAACTCGTACTTCGTCGCCACGACCGGCGGCGCCACTGTGGAGGTGGTCAAGAGGTATGTCGAGAACCAGCGCAACGTGTGACCAGACGCCCATCCGCCTTGGCGGCGAATGGGCTATCCCTGACCTGCTCCGCAGGGGTTCCGTTTCCTCCCCACGGCTAAAGCCGGGGGTTTCCACGGAAGACATTCGATGAACCCGGGCGCGACCGCGTTGACGGTGATCCCGAACGGACCCAACTCGATGGCGAGGGTCTTGGTGAAGCCCTGGAGGCCGGCCTTCGCCGCCGGGTAGGCCGCCTCGACCTGGGCCCGGTCGGACACGTCCGCGCCGACCCCGAGCGCCCGGCCACCGGCGGCGACGATCGCGTCCACGGTGTCCTTGGTGGCCGCCTCCTCGATGTCCACCACGGCGACGGCCAGGCCGTCGGCTGCCAGCCGGCGGGCGGTGCCCGGTGGGCGGTCAGAGGGCCTCGCCGCGGCGCAGGCGGATCCAGCGGTAGCCCTGGCCGGCGACCTTCAGCGCGTCCAGCTTGCCCACGTCGCCGTAGTTGCGGTCGGCGAGCACGTCGATCGGCAGGTCCGCCTCCGCCGCGAGCACGCCGAGGTCGACCTGCGCGTCGTCGGTGCCGAGGTTGTGCAGGAAGACCATCGTCCCGGTCGGGCCGTCGGCCCGGTGGGCGAGCACCCCGGGCGGCACCGGCACGTCGATGTGGGTCGTCGAGCCGGAGCCGATCTCCGGCGCCTCGCGCAGTGTCCGGATCATCCGCTCGAACCACGCCAGCAACGACCGCGGGTCGCCGCGCTGGGCGGTCACGTTGACCTTCTCGTACGAGAAGTCGCCCCTGTCGACCACCGGGCGGACCAGCTTCTCCGGGTCCGCCGTGGAGAAGCCGGCGTTCGGCTGGTACGACCACTGCATCGGGGTACGGATCGACTGCCGGCCGGGCAGGGACAGGTCCTCCCCCATCCCGATCTCCTCGCCGTAGCGCAGCACCGGCGTGCCGCGCAGCGAGAACTGCAACGAGTACGCCAGTTCGATGCGCCGGCGGTCGTTGCCGAGCATCGGCGCGAGGCGCCGCCGGATGCCCCGGTCGTAGATGCGCATGTGCTCGTCGGGGCCGAACTCGGCGTACACCTGGTTGCGCTGCTCGGTGGTGAGCCGGGACAGGTCGATCTCGTCGTGGTTGCGCAGGAAGGTGGCCCACTGCCCACCGGCCGGCAGCTTCGGGGTGTCCCGCAGCGCCTCGACGATCGGTTCCGGGTCGCGTCGGGCCAGGGCGAGCATGAGCCGCCCGTTGAGCATGAAGTCGAAGAGCATGTGCAGCCGGTTGCCCGACCCGGCGGCGTCGCCGAAGAACGTGGGCAACTGGGCGGGCTCGACGTTGGCCTCGGCGAGCAGCACGGCGTCGCCCCGGCGCCACTGCACATGCTGGCGCAGCTCGGTCAGGAAGTCGAAGTCCTTCGGCGAGTCGGGGTTGCCCGGCTCGGTCAGCTCGATGATGAACGGCACCGCGTCCATCCGGAACCCGGAGACGCCGAGCTGGAGCCAGAACGAGACGATCTTCTTGACCTCCGCGCGGACCTGCGGGTTCGTGAAGTTGAGGTCCGGCTGGTACCGGTAGAAACGGTGATAGTACCAGGCCTTCGCGGTGCGGTCGTAGCTCCAGGTCTCCCGCTGCTCGCCGGGGAAGACCATGCCCTGGCGGCGGTCGGCCGGCTCCTGCTCGGACCAGACGAACCAGTCCCGGTACGGCGAGTCCGGCGAGGACCGGGCGGACTGGAACCACGGGTGCTCGTCGGAGGTGTGGTTGACCACCAGGTCGATGATCACCCGGATGCCCCGGTTGCGCGCCTGGTGCAGCAGCTCGGCGAAGTCGCCGAGGGTGCCGAAGCGGGGGTCCACGTTGTAGAAGTCGGTGACGTCGTAGCCGTCGTCGCGGTTCGGCGACGGGTGGATCGGGTGCAGCCACAGGCAGGTCACGCCGAGCCGGGCCAGATAGTCCAGCCGCCCCATCAGGCCCCGGAAGTCGCCGACCCCGTCGCCGTCGGAGTCGGCGTACGTGTCGACGTCGAGACAGTAGACGACGGCCTCGGAGTACCACCTGTCACCCATGCCCCCGTTCCTTCTCCGGTTTTCCTTTCCCGCAAACGCGTCTGCTGTCCCGTCGAACGCGACCGGGCCTCCTGTCCCGTCGAACGCGGCCGGGCCTCCTGTCCCGTCGAACGCGACCGGGCCTCCTGTCCCGTCGAACGGGGCCGAGTCTCGTCCCGTCGAACGCGGCCGGCGGTGTAACCGCGGGCGGCCCGGGTACGACCCCTCGGATCCCGGCAGCTCGTGTGGAAGGACGGCCATGGCTCTCGCCCAGGATGTCGACCCGGCGCGGTTCACCGGCCTGACCGGCTGGGTGGCCGGCGTCATCGACGCGCTGGGCGGCGTCGGGGTGGCCCTGCTGGTGGCGCTGGAGAGCATCATCCCGCCGATCCCGAGCGAGATCGTGCTGGCCATGGCCGGCTACCTCGCCGCCGAGGGCCGCTTCAACGTCGTCCTGATCGTGCTCGCCGCGACGATCGGCTCGCTGCTCGGGGCGCTGGTGCTGTACTGGCTCGGCGGGGCGCTCGGCGAGGAGCGGCTGAAGCGGTGGCTGGACCGCGTCCCGCTGGTCGACCGGGGCGACCTGGAGCGGGCCGACCGCTGGTTCGAGCGGCACGGCAGGTGGGCCGTGCTGATCGGCCGGGTGGTGCCGGTGGTCCGCAGCCTCGTCTCGATTCCCGCCGGGGCGAACCGGATGCCGCTGGGCGAGTTCGTCCTGCTGACCACGCTGGGCAGCGGCGTGTGGAACGGGCTGATCGTGGGCGCGGGCTTCGCGCTCGGGTCGCGCTGGCAGGAGGTCGACCGGTACAGCAGCTGGTTCAACTACGCGATCCTCGCGGCCTTCGTGGTCACGGCCGCCGCCTGGGTGGCGAAGAAGCTACGCCGCCGGGCCCGCCGCAGCGGCGCCCGCGCGGGTGGTACGACCCGCGCGGGCACCGGCGGTGAGCGGGGCACCCCTTCTCGACCCGAGGCGTCAGGAAGGGGTCCCTCCTTTCAGTAGCGGGCGGTGATGGAGGTGAACTCCCAGGTGTTCTGGCTGATGCCGGAGCAGTTGGACACCACTCCCCCGCCCGGGCAGGGGCGGTCGCGGTTGACCGACCAGAACGTGAACCGGGACAGGCCGCGGGCCTTCGCCCAGTCGCGGATCTGCGTCCAGGTGGCCGGTGAGGTCAGCTCCTGCTGGTCGGAGAGGCCGTTCATGCCGGAGAGCCCCATGTGCGCGTACGCGGTCGCGTCGGACCAGCCGAAGGCGGTCTTCAGCGCGTTCTTCAGCCCCTCGGCGGCGTTGACCGTGTTCTGGTACATGTTCGCGCCGCCCCCGAAGTCGAACGGCATGATCGTGAAGGTGTCGATGTTCGCGCCGAGCGCGGCGGCCTGGTTGACCAGGCGGGTGCCCCACCAGGACGGCCCGGTGGTCGTGGTGCCGAACGTGACGATCGTCTTGATGCCCGGGTTGTTCTGCTTGACGATCTTCAGCGCGCCGAGGATGCGGTCCTGCACCACCTCGTTCTCGAACTCGTCGCTGTTCTCGATGTCGATGTCGATCGCCTTCAGCCCGTACGCGTTGATGACCTGCTGGTACGCCCCGGCGAGGGCGCTGGCCGAGGAGCAGTTCGGGCCGAGCTTGTTGCCGCTCCACCCGCCGAAGGACGGAATGATGTCGCCGCCGGCGGCCCGGATCGCGGCGATGGTGCTGGCGTGCACGCCCCCGGTGAGCGGGCCGGAGCCGTCCCACGCCGGGGTGCAGCCGCCGCCGGAGAGGACGAACGCCATGGTGAACCATTTGATCCCGGTCGCCCCCATCACCGTGGCGGGCGCGGGCGGGTCGCCCCAGCCCGGGTAGAGGTAGGGCGCGGCGGCCATCGGCCCGCTGCCGCCGGTGCAGCCGGTGGTGGTGGCGGAGACCGGCGCCGACTTCGCCGACTCGCCGGAGGAGTTGTACGCCGTCACGGTGTAGCTGTGCGCCGAGCAGGTGGCGAGCCCGGACACCGTCGCCGAGGTGCCGGTGACGGTGGCCCGGACGGTCGAGCCCTCGTACACCCGGTAGCCGGTCACGGTGCCGCTGACCGCGTTCCAGGCCAGCGAGACCGACGAGTTGGTGGTGCCGGTGACCCGCAGCCCGCCGGGCGTGGCCGGACCGGACGGGCCCCCGCCCGTGCAGGAGCCGCCGTTGACGGTGCAGTTCGTCGGGAGGCCGGTGCCGTTGACGTTGAAACCGAAGGTGGTGCTGGCGCCCGGGGCGAGGGTGCCGTTCCAGGACTGGTTGACGGCGGTGACGTGCTGGCCGGAGGTGGTCAGCAGGGCGTCCCAGAAGGCGCCGAGGGTGCTGCCGGTGGGCAGGTCGAACTGGA
Source organism: Micromonospora sp. NPDC048830 (assembly GCF_043198215.1). Lineage (NCBI taxonomy): Bacteria > Bacillati > Actinomycetota > Actinomycetes > Micromonosporales > Micromonosporaceae > Micromonospora > Micromonospora sp. NPDC048830. The sequence continues at coordinate 371,220 of NZ_JBICUP010000002.1, read as the reverse complement.
CGTTCCAGGAGCTGATCGTGGTCGAGGTGTCGTTGGTGACGGTGAACTTCCCCTCGTACCCGGTTTCCCAGGTCACGGTGCGGGTGAACGTGGCGGTGGCGGCGTACGCGGCCGGCGGGGCCGCGACGGTGGCCGCGACGACGGCGGCGGCGAGCGCGGCGGCGAACGTGGCCGCGCGCGGTGAGCGGAGTTTCACGGTGGCCTCCAGGGACCGGTGGGGGGGGTCCGCCCGGCTGGGCGGGGCTGGCCCGGTCGCGTCCGGGTCAGGGCAGGGTGTCGAGGTGCGGCTTGACGGTGCGCGCGAAGCCGTTGCCGTTGCTGACGTCCCAGTTCACGGACCAGGTCATCGCGCCCCGGATGCCCGGGTACGTGCGCGGCGGCCGGAAGCTGCCGCAGTTGGTGCCCTTGGCGAGGCAGTCGAGGGCGGCGTTGACCACGCTGGGCGCGACGACCCCGCCGCCGGCCGCGCCGGGGCCGGCCGGCAGGCCGAGCCCGACCTGGTCGGGGCGCAGGCCGGCCTCCAACTGGATGCAGGCGAGCGCGACGATGAAGTTCACCGTGCCCTGGCTGTACGCGGCGTTGTTGTCGCAGCCGAGCATCGCGCCGGAGTTGTAGAACTGGGTGTTGACCACGGTGAGGATGTCCCGGATGTCCAGCGCCAGCCTGAAGTAGCTGGTGGCCGGGTTCTGCATGTCGATGGTCTGCGGGGCCATCGCGATGATCAGGCCGGCCCCGACCCGGGCCCGCAGGGCGCGCAGCGCCTGCGCCATGTACGTCGGGTTGAGCCCGTTCTCCAGGTCGATGTCGACGCCGTCGAAGCCGTACCGCTGGATCAGCGCGTACGTGCTGTCGGCGAACGCGGTCGCGGAGGCGGCGTCGTTGACGGCGACCCGGCCGGTCTCGCCGCCGACGGAGAGGATGACCTTCTTGCCGCGCTCGTGCAGCGTCCGCACGTCGGCGGTGAAGTCGGCGTCGGTGTAGCCGCCGACCGCGGTGGACAGGCCGGGGTCGACGGCGAAGGCGACCGCGCCGGGCGTGCCGGTGGCCTCGCCGAAGGCCACCGCGACCAGGTCGTACTCGGTGGGGACGGCACGCAGCCGCAGCTCGACGGCCGGGTTGACGAAGTTGTGCCAGTACCCGGTGAGCAGGTGCGTCGGCAGGCCGGTGGGCGGCGGGGTGGTGGGGGGCGGGGTGGTCGTCGGCGGCGCCGTCGTCGGGGTGGGGCCGCCGCCGCAGGGCGCGCCGTTGAGCTGGCAGTTCGTCGGGCTGCCGGAGCCGGCGACGAGGAAGCCGAACGAGGCGGTGGCCCCCGGGGCGAGGGTGCCGTTCCAGGTCAGGTTGACGGCGGTGACCCGCTGGCCGGACATGGTCAGCCGGGCGTCCCAGAAGGAGCCCAGCGTGCTGCCGGCGGGCAGGTCGAAGGTGAGGGTCCAGCCGTTGACGGTGCTCGTCCCGCCGTTGGTGATCGTGTACTTCCCCTCCCAGCCGGTCCCCCAGTCGGAGGTCTTCACGAAGCTCGCGGTGGCTCCGGCGGCGTACGCGGGCAACGCCACCCAGGCCGCTCCGACGCTCGCGGCCAGCGCCGCGACCAGGGCAAGGACGAGGGATCTCGAACGCTTCATGCACGCCTCCACCCGGGACATGGCATTCATGGCCGTCGACTCTTGCGTCAATTATTAAGACTGTTAACTATTTCTGTCCAGAGGCGTGCACGGGTGGGCGAACACGAAAAACTCCGCGATCTTGCACTTTGTGCCCACAACATGGGCGATCTGCCCGCGTTGCCGGGGCAGTAAGTGCAAGATCGCGGAGGCGAAGGGGTGGGGGTGGGGCCGGGGAGCGCGGGGCTCCCCGGCACCCGAGGGGGTCAGTGGCGGAAGGTGAACCAGTTGACGTTGACGAAGTCGGCGGGCTGGCCGCTGGTGAACGTCAGGTACACCGTGTGCCGGCCGGTGACCGCGCCGACGTTGCCCGGCACCGAGCGCCAACTCTGCCAGCCGCCCGTGTTCGCGATCGCGAAGCTGCCGATCGGGGTGGCCGTGGGGCTGTCGATCCGCACCTCCACCAGGCCGCTCACCCCGCCGGCCGCCCCCGAGGCCACCCGGGCCACGAAGTCCAGGGGCGGGGTCGAGCCGAACTCGACGTTGTCGAAGCGGACCCAGTCGCCGTTGCGCACCGCGCCGATGTTCTGTCCACCCTCGGAGCACGCCTCGACGATCACCCCGCTCTGGGCGTTGAACGCCTCGGCCTGGATCGTCCCGTACGCGTCCACGGTCCCGGTGGGCGGCGGGGTCGTCGGCGGGGTGCCGCCCCGGTTGTACACGGCCACGTAGTCGACGAGCATCGACCGGCCGGACACGGTCGAGGCGGTCGGCGTGGTGAAGCCGGCCACCCCGTTCGGGAAGCCACCGCCCATCGCCACGTTCAGCAGCAGGAAGTACCCGCCGTGCCCGGTCATCTGCGTCCAGTACGGCTCGCCGACCTGGGTCTGGCTGACCGTGTGGTAGAGCTGCCCGTCGACGTACCAGCGCAGCTGCTGGGGGCTGGTCGAGGCGTCCCACTCGAAGCGGTAGGTGTGGAACGCCGACTGGCAGGTGCTGCCCGGGCAGGCCCGGGAGGCGCCGAGGCCGTTGAACTCGTTGCACGGGCCGCCGGGGGCGAAACCGCAGTGCAGCACCCCCCACACCGAGTTGATCCCGTTGACGTTCTCCATCACGTCGAACTCGCCGATCCCGGGCCAGTTCTGGTAGTTGCCCCGGTAGGGCGAGCCGAGGGCCCAGAACGCCGGCCAGTAGCCGAGGGCCTCCGCACCGGTCACGTTCGGCATCCGGATCCGGCCCTCGATGGCCAGCACCCCACCGGACGACGGCTTGAAGTTGCTCCGGACCGTCTCGATCCGCGCCGAGGTCCAGCCGCCGGAGGCGTTCCGCAGCGGCGTGATGCGCAGGTTGCCGGCGCCGTCGTGGGCAACGTTGGCGGTGCTGTTCGTGTACGTCTGGATCTCGCCGGTGCCCCAGTTCGGCGGCCCGCCCGGGTAGCTGGTGCCGGTGTCGATGATCCAGTTGGCGCCGGACGGGAGCGTGTTCGCCGCCCCGGTGAAGTCGTCGCTCCAGACCAGGCTCCAGCCGGACGGGGGCGGCGGCACGGCGGCGTTCGCGGACAGGGTCGTGCCGGCCAGGGCGGTGGCGGCGGTGGCCGCCACCGCCACCGCCAGCGAGAGTCGGCGCCGCCGGGGGAGGGGAGTCGTGCGGGCAGGTTCCATGGGACGTGCCTCTCTGCGGGACGGGAGGATGATGAGAGAGCGCTCTCTCAGGTTGTACGCCCCAGCCCGTAACGTGTCAACGAACGTCGATGGATCCGGGCGCGTCGGGGCGACACGCAGGCGGCGGCGTTTCCCCGGTCGGACACTGCGGGTAATGGCCGGTCGACGACGCGGCACGGCGCCGCGACCGGCAGCGAACGGACGGTGAGGGCGATGGGCGGAGCGGTGGCCCAGCGGGAACGGCATGCGGCCCCGGGCGACACGGACCTGCTCACCGTCGGCGTGGAGGAGGAGTTCCTGCTCGTCGACCCGCACACCGGCGCCGCCGTGCCCGCCGTGGACCTGGTGCTGGAGCAGGTGCCGGCGGAGCTGCGCGGGCAGGTGGAGCGCGAGTTCCAGACCAGCCAGATCGAGATCGGCACCCCGCCCGGGCTGGAGCTGTCCTCGATCCGGCACTCTCTCGGGGTGCTGCGGCGGGCGCTGTCCGAGGCCGCCGAGCGGGCCGGCGTACGGCTGCTGGCCATCGGCACCGGACCGGTGGACGGCCCCGTCCCGCCGGTGGTCGACAAGCCCCGCTTCGACAAGATGATCGAGCGGTACCGGCTGCTGGTGCCCGGGCCGGGCAACAACGGCATGCACGTGCACGTCGGCGTGCCCGACCCGGAGACCGGGGTGCAGGTGCTCAACCACGTCCGGCCCTGGCTGCCGGTGCTGCACGCGATGACCGCCAACTCCCCGTTCGCGCGCGGCGAGGACACCGGGTACGCGAGCTGGCGTTCGGTGGAGTGGGAACGCTGGCCGTCGGTGGCGCCGACGCCGTACCTGGAGTCGCACGAGCACTACGAGCGGCTGATCCGGCAGCTCATCGCCAGTGGCGTGATGCTCGACGAGGGGATGCTCTACTGGTACGCCCGGCTGTCGGCGCGGTACCCGACGGTGGAGCTGCGCATCGGCGACGTCTGCCCGTCGGTGGACGACGCGGTGCTGGTCGCCGCGCTGGTGCGGGCACTGGTGGCCACCGCGCTGCGGGACATCGCCGCGGGCCGCCCGGCGATCCGCACCGACCACCACCTGCTGGTCGCCGCGCACTGGCGGGCCGCCCACGACGGGCTGGAGGGCGACGCGGTCGACCTGACCGACGGCGAGCTGCGCCCCGCGTGGGAGCTGCTGGACCGCCTCGTCGAACAGCTGCGCCCCGAAGTGGAGCGGCACGGCGACCTGGCGGAGGTGACCGACCTGCTGGGCGCGCTGCGCCGGCACGGCAGCGGCGCGGCCCGGCAGCGGGCGGTCTTCGCGCGTACCGGCAGCCTGGTCGACGTGGTACGGGACGTGGCGCGACAGACCCGTGGGTGAGCGCGCCGTGACAGGATGGTGGTCGTGGCGCAACGGCTGATCGTCGTCGGTGGGGACGCCGCCGGCATGACGGCGGCGTCGCAGGCCCGGCGCCGCCGCGACCGGTCCGACCTGGAGATCGTGGCGTTCGAGCGGGGGCGGTTCACGTCGTACTCGGCGTGCGGCATCCCGTACTGGATCAGCGGTGTGGTCCCGGAGCGGGATCAGCTCGTCGCCCGCTCCCCCGCGGCGTTCCGGGACGACTTCGACATCGACGTCCGGCTGCGGCACGAGGTCACCGCGATCGACCTGACGCGCCGGGAGGTGGTCGCCCGCGACCTCGACGGCGGCGGCGAGGTCCGCGAGCGGTTCGACGACCTGGTGTACGCCGCCGGCGCGGTGCCCACGAAGCCCGGCTGGGCCGACACCACGGCCGCCGGGGTCTTCGGCGTGCAGACCCTCGACGACGGCGCGGCGCTGCGTGAGTGGCTGGACGCCGACCCCGCGCCCCGGCGGGCGGTGGTGGTCGGCGGCGGCTACGTCGGGGTGGAGATGGCCGAGGCGCTCGTCCAGCGGGGGCTGGAGGTCACCCTGGTCGAGCAGTCCGAGCAGCCGATGTCCACCGTCGACGAGGACATGGGCGCCCTGGTCGCCGAGGCGATGCGGGGCGTCGGCATCGGCATCCGTACCGGGGTCGAGGTGACCGGGGTCGAGGAGCGCGACGGCCGGGTGTCCGCGGTGGTCACGTCCGACGGGCCGGTGCCGGCCGACGTCGTGGTCCTGGGCCTCGGGGTACGCCCCAACACCGCGCTCGCCGAGGCCGCCGGCCTGCCGCTGGGGCCCACCGGCGGGGTCCGGGTGGACCTGCGGATGCGGGTGGCCGGGGTGCCGGGGGTGTGGGCGGCGGGCGACTGCGTGGAGACCCTGCACCGGGTCAGCGGGCTGCCGGTGCATGTGCCGCTGGGCACGCACGCCAACAAGCAGGGCCGGGTCGCCGGGATCAACATCGGCGGCGGGTACGCGACCTTCCCGGGCGTGATCGGCACGGCGGTGACCAAGGTCTGCGACCTGGAGGTGGGGCGTACCGGGCTGCGCGAGCGGGACGCGGCGGCCAGCGGCTTCGAGTTCGTCTCGGTGGTCACCGAGTCCACCAACCGGGCCGGGTACTACCCGGGCGCCCGGTCGATGACGGTGAAGCTGATCGCCGAGCGTCCCGGCGGGCGGCTGCTCGGGGCGCAGATCGTCGGCTGGTCGGAGGCGGCGAAGCGGATCGACGCCCTGGCCGTGGCGCTGTGGAACGGCATGACGGTGGACGAGATGACCGGCCTCGACCTCGGCTACGCCCCGCCGTACGCGCCGGTCTGGGATCCGGTGCTGATCGCCGCCCGCAAGGCGGTCGACGCCCTGGCCCGCGCCGGCCGGTAGGGAGTTCTTGTCGGGGGGCGCGGTTAGCGTGTGCGCGCTGTCGCGGTGCCGGGTTCCCGGCGTCTTTTCCCTCGGAGGCATCCCATGTCGCAGGAGACGACCTACCTCGAACTGTCCGAAGTGGACGGTGGTGCGCACAAATTCTACGAGGTCGTGGTGGACGACACCGCAATGACCGTGCGCTACGGCCGGATCGGCGACCAGGGCCAGGTGAAGACCAGCACGTTCACGGACAACGCGAAGGCGCGGGCCGCGGCGGCGAAGAAGATCGGCGAGAAGGTCCGCAAGGGGTACGCCCCGGCGGTGCGCGGCGTGCGGCAGAAGCGGCCGATCTCCCGCCGGCAGATCGTCAGCACCCGCTCCACCGCCCGCACCGCCCCGGTCCTCTGGCGGTACGACTCGGGGGCGCCCGCGTTCGGCATCTTCGTCGACGGGCAGAGCTGCATGGTCGGCAACGAGCGCGGCGTGATCACCACGCTCGGCCACGACGCCCGGGTACGCAGCCAGGTCCGGCTCCCCGACGGGGTGAAGTGCATCGTCGCCGACGACGCCTGGATCTACGCCGGCTGCGACGACGGCAACGTCTACGACCTGTCGGGCAAAATGCCCCGGGTGGCGTACGCGATCGCCCCGGACATCGACATCTACTGGCTGGACATCCACGACGGGGTGCTGGGCGTCTCCGACGCCGACGGCGGGATCGCCGCGATCGACCACGAGGACGAGTTCCTCTGGCGCCGGCCGGGGCGGGGCCGGTCCGCCTGGATGGTCCGCTGCGACGCCGACGCGCTCTACCACGGGCACACCCAGGGGGTCACCGGCTACGACTGGCGTACCGGGCGGGAGCTGTGGCACACCCCGACCGGGGCGGTGCTCTTCGGCTGGCAGGAGCGCGACGCGGTCTTCGCCGGCACGGGCCGGCGCGACGTGGTGCGGCTGCGCAAGAACGGGCGCGTCGAGCGGACGTACCGCTGCGACGCCGCCGTCTTCTCCTGCGCCACCGCCGAGGGCGGCCGGTACGTCTTCGCCGGCGACAACCAGTCCTCGATCTACTGCTTCGACGAGGCCGGCAACCGGCTGTGGAAGCTCGGCACCGGCTGCGGCTCGGCGTACTCGATGCAGTACCACGAGGAGCGGCTCTACGTGGTGACCACCAGCGGCTACCTGGCCTGCATCGACGCCAGCGAGCCGGCGATCCGGGCCGCGGAGGCGGGCAGCGTCCCCGAGGTGGTGGACGTCAAGGCGCCGCCGCGGCTGCCCGAGCCGGCCGCCTGGACCACGGTGGAGGTGACCACCGACGACTCCGACGGCGTCGTCGTGGAGTGCGTGGAGCAGGGCGGCCGGCTGCGCATCCACGTGCTCTCCGACGGCTACCGGCGGGACTGGTCGGTGCAGTTCCCCAAGGGCATCCGGGAGCCGGGGGCGCGCTACCTGGTCACCGAGGTGCGGGAGTCGGGCCGCGGCGGCTTCTACCGGGCGTACGGGGACGTCCGCCGGCTCCGCTGACCGCAATGGCCTGCTGGACGGCGCCTGATTCCGACCGCCACCCCGCGGGCGGCCCGGTGCTCAGGCGTCGGGAGGGGGCCCTTCCTCACTGGGCTGGCAGATGGGGCACCAGTAGAGGTTGCGGCCGGCGAGGGTGCCGCGGCGCACCTCGTCGCCGCAGACGTGGCAGGACGCGCCGGGTCGGCGGTAGACGTACACCTCGCCGCCGTGCCGGTCCACCCGGGGCGGGCGGCCCGTCGCCTCGGGCAGGTGGGCGTCCCGGACGGTGTCGATCCGGCCGACCTCGACGGCCTTGGTCATCAGCGCCACGAGGTCCGCCCAGAGCGCCCGCCAGCCGGCCGGGGAGAGTTCCCGGCCGGGCAGGGTCGGCGGCAGCCCGGCCCGGAACAGCGCCTCGGTCACGAAGATCAACCCGGTGCCGGCGACCACCGACTGGTCCAGCAGCAGCGCGGCGAGCGCCGTCGGGCTGCTGGAGATCCGGTCGTACGCGCGGGCGGGATCGGCGTCGGGGCGCAGCGGGTCGGGGCCGAGCCGCTCGCGCAGCGCCGCCACCTCGGGCGGGGTGAGCAGCTCGCAGGCGGTGGGGCCGCGCAGGTCCAGCCAGTGTAGGTCGCTGGTCAGCCGCAGCCGCACCTGGCCGACCGGTGGCGGCGGCTCGCCCGGCCCGTCGGCGAACTTGCCGTACAGGCCGAGGTGGACGTGCAGGGTCAGCTCGCCCGCGTAGTGGTGCAGCAGGTGCTTGCCGTACGCCTCGGTGCCCTCCAGGACCGTGCCGGACAGCCGGGCCGCGCCCTCGGCGAAGCGGCCCTGCGGGCTGGCGGCGTGCACCTTGTCACCGGCGAACAGTTCGGCGTGTCGGGCCGCCAGGCGGTGGATGCTGTGTCCCTCTGGCACGGCTGCCAAGCATAGACACGACCTCCGGGAGCGACCGCCACCCTTTGATCGTCTGCGGGTGGGAGAGAAGACGCGCCGGCGGTTGTCCCGCTCAACGACAGACGATCATCGCCAGGTGTACCGGTCGAGCGACGTCGGTGTCGGCGGCATGCCGACTGGGTACCTCCTGGCCGTTACCCGCGTGGCTGCCGCCGACGCTCACCGGAAGGCCTCCACGCACTGATCAGGAGGTGATGTGGTGAAACTTCCTTCGCTGACGCGCCGGAACGAGCCGGCCCCCGCCCACGACGGTGTCGACGGCCCGAACGGGTCCGGCACGACCGTCGCCACCGGGGAGCCGGTGGCGACCGACCTGGACCACGAGCACACGACGTACCACAGCAGCGCGACGGCGACCGACGGCGAGCGCGCCGCGGACGCCGAGCGGCGGGCGGCCGAGCGGGCGGCGGTGGCCCGCTCCGCCACGGTCGTCCGTCCGACGATCGAGGAGGTACGCCCGGCCGACCTCGACGCCACGGACGCCGAGGAACGCACCGTCGATCTCGACCGGGACCGGGCAGCACGACGGCCGGTGGACCCGGTGGACGGGGAGCCCCGGCCGGCGCCGGAGCCGCCCGTGGCGGTCGGGCCGAAGCCGCGGGCCAGCCTGCTCGCCACCCTGGGCCTCGTCGTCGGCGTGGCCGGGACGCTGTTCGTGCTGACCGGCACCCTTGCCGGGTACGGCATCGCGGTGGGCGCGCTCGGGGCGGTGCTCTCCGTCCTCGGGCTGGTCGCCACGCGGCGCCGGCACGTGGCCGGCAAGACCGACGCCCTGCTGGGGATGGCCTTCGGCGTGGCGGCGGTGGTGCTGGGGGTGCTGGCGATGACCGGCCAGTTCGACTGGCCGACCACCGACGGCGACTGGGTGCAGCGCTTGCGGGAGTGGCTCGACTCACAGTTTGCCGGCCTGCTCTGACGGGCACCAGGGTCCCGCCGGCGGTGCGCCGGCGCAGGTAGAAACGCCGGCGGTCGTGTCGGCGGCCCGGACCCCCTGGTGGTTCACCAGCCGGGCACATCCTCTTCTCGGGGGCGGCGGTTCGCCGCCCCCGAAGCATGTCCGGGGCCGGATCGGTACCGGCATCCGAGGAACGCAACGGATCGCCGTAGATCCGGCTTGAAACGCAACGATCAGTCGGTCAACGCAACTTCCGCCGGTGGATGCCGCCGTCCCCGCACGCATACCGTTGGGCAACGGCGCCAGCCCGTGGGCCGAAGGTGGCCGGGCGCGCCCGACCCCTGGGAGCAGGACAATGACGATGGACGCGACGAGCCAGCGCTTCCTGATGTGCCGGCCGACGTACTTCGCCGTCGACTACGCCATCAACCCGTGGATGGACCCGACGGCGCCCGTGGACGCCGACCTGGCGATCCGCCAGTGGGAACGGCTGCGTCAGGTCTACCGCGACCTGGGCCACGCCGTCGAGGAGATCAAACCCGTGCCCGGCCTGCCCGACATGGTGTTCGCCGCCAACGGCGGCACGGTCATCGACGGCAAGGCGATGGCCGTGCAGTTCCGCGACCCGCAGCGCGCCGACGAGGCCCCCGCGTACCGGGCCTGGTTCGAGGCCGCCGGTTTCGAGCTGTACGACCCGAAGCACGTCAACGAGGGCGAGGGTGACGTGCTGCTGGTCGGCGACGTCCTGCTCGCCGGCACCGGGTTCCGCACCGCGCACGCCTCCCACGCCCAGTTGCAGGAGGTCTTCGGCTATCCGGTGGTCACCATGCAGCTGGTCGATCCGCGCTTCTACCACCTGGACACCGCGCTCACCGTGCTCGACGAGCACACCGTGGCGTACCTGCCGGAGGCGTTCTCGCCCGGCAGCCAGGCCGTGCTGCGCAGGCTGTTCCCGGACGCCGTCCACGCCACCATGGCCGACGCCGAGGTGCTGGGCCTGAACGCGGTCAGCGACGGCCGGCACGTGGTGCTGCCCGAGCAGGCCACCGACCTCGCCGCGAAGCTGCGCGACCGGGGCTACGAGATCATCGGTGTCGACCTGTCCGAGCTGCGCAAGGCGGGCGGGGGACCGAAGTGCTGCACGTTGCGACTCCAGGGAGAGGCAGACAATTGACATCCTCCCTCGCCTAGCGGCGGGGGATTCCCACCCTCGCGGGTTGGGGTTCCTGGTTCATTGCAGACCGCACGGAAGGAGGTCCCCGTGTCTGACGTCCGCTCCGCAGGCGTTTTGTGTCTCGACCAGCCCGGCCGCGACGGCGATGTTCTTGGCGGCGTTGACGTCCCGGTCGTGCCGGGTGCCGCAACTCGGGCACGTCCAGTGGCGTGTGCCGAGGGAGAGGGTGGCGAGCAGGTGCCCGCACGTCGAGCAGGTCTTCGACGACGGGTACCAGCGGTCCACGACGGCGAGGGTGCGGCCGTCGCGGTGGGCCTTGTAGGTGAGCAGGGTGCGGAACTCGGCCCAGCCGGTGCGGGAGATCGCTTTGGCCAGGGACGGGTTGCGGACCATGTTTGCCACCGCCAGGTCCTCCACGGCGATGGCGGTGAACCGGCGTACCAGGGCGGTCGACTGCTGGTGGAGGAAGTCCCGGCGCGCGTCGCGTACCCGCGAATGCGCGCGGGCCGCCTTCCGCTTGGCTTTGGCGCGGTTGGCGGAACCCTTCTGCTTGCGGGCCATCATCCGCTGATACCGCTTGAGTCGGCGTTCGCGCCGTTCCATGTGTTTCGGGTGGGGAATGCGTTCGCCGGTGGACAGCACCGCAAAATCGGTCAGGCCGAGGTCCACCCCCACCACCCCGCCCGTCGGTTCGGGTGCGGTGGGCGCGGCGACATCGACGGCGAAGCTCACGAACCAGCGGCCGTCCGGGTCACGGGACACCGTCACCATCGTGGGGTCCAGGGCGGTCACGTCCACGCCGGGCCACGACCACACGAACCGCAGCACACCGGGTGTCTTGCCCAGCGTCAGGTTCCCGTCGCGCAGGCGAAACGCCGACCGGGTGTAGGAAGCCGACTGCCGGCCGTGCCGGGACTTGTACCGCGGGTACCGGGCCCGCTTGGCGAAGAACGCGGTCATGGCGGTGTGCTGGTGCCGCAGGGTCTGCTGCAACGGCACCGACGACACCTCGCGCAGGAACGCCGGGTCGGGCTGCTTCTTCATCTCCGTCAGCGCCCGGTCCGTCTCCGCGTAGGAGGTGGATCTCCGTTCGGTGTGCCAGCGGACGTGGCGGGCGGCGAGAGTGCGGTTCCAGACGACGCGTACACACCCGAACGTACGGTTCAGCACGCTCACCTGCTCGGGCGTCGGGTATGCCCGGCACCTGTACGCCGTCCGCACAGGACTCATCTAACCAGAAAGGACGATCATGGCTGACAACATATCCGTCACTCCTTCCCGCCCTGAAGGACGGGGCATCCTGGCGGTGAATCGGTGATCGTCGACGACATGCTGCGGACGCCGGGTGCGGTCCGGGACGCGGAGCGCTGGACGGCGCACAACTACCACCCGCTGCCGGTGGTGATCAGCTCGGCGGAGGGCGTCTGGCTGACCGACGTGGACAACCGCCGCTACCTGGACTGCCTCGCCGGCTACTCGGCGCTCAACTTCGGCCACCGGCACCCGCAGCTGATCGCCGCCGCGCACGCGCAGCTGGACAAGCTGACCCTCACCAGCCGGGCGTTCATCCACGACCAGTTCGCCGACTTCTGCCGGGAGCTGGCCGAGCTGTGCGGCAAAGACCTGGTCCTGCCGATGAACACGGGCGCGGAGGCGGTGGAGACCGCGATCAAGGTGGCCCGCAAGTGGGGTTACCAGGTCAAGGGCGTACCGGCCGGCCAGGCGAACATCGTGGTGGCCGAGGGCAACTTCCACGGCCGCACCACCACCATCGTGAGCTTCTCCACCGACGAGGACGCCCGGGCCGACTTCGGGCCGTACACGCCGGGCTTCACGGTCGTCCCCTACGGCGACCTCGACGCGCTGGCCGCCGCGATCGACGAGAACACCGTCGCGGTGCTGATCGAGCCGATCCAGGGCGAGCAGGGCGTCGTGGTGCCGCCGGCGGGTTACCTGCCGGGCGTGCGCCGGGTCTGCGACGAGAACAACGTGCTGTTCCTCGCCGACGAGATCCAGTCGGGCCTGGGCCGCACCGGCGAGACGTTCGCCTGCGACCACGAGGGCGTCACGCCGGACATGTACCTGCTGGGCAAGGCGCTCGGCGGCGGCATCGTGCCGGTCTCGGCCGTGGCCGCGAACGCCGACGTGCTCGGGGTGCTGAAGCCGGGCCAGCACGGCTCGACGTTCGGCGGCAACCCGCTGGCCTGCGCGGTCGCCACGGAGGTGGTCCGGCTGCTGGGCACGGGCGAGTTCCAGCGCCGCTCGGCCGAGCTGGGCGAGCGGCTGCACGCCGGCCTGCGGGGGCTGGTCGGCAAGGGCCTGCTGGCCGTCCGGGGCCGGGGCCTGTGGGCGGGCCTGGACATCGACCCGGCCGTGATGACCGGCCGGCAGGCGTGCGAGCGGCTGATGGAGCGGGGCATCCTGGCCAAGGACACGCACGGCTCCACCATCCGGCTCGCCCCGCCGCTGGTGATCACCGCCGAGGAGATCGACCACCTGGTGGCCCAGCTCGCCGCCGTGCTGGCCGGCTGATCGCGTACGCGGAACGGGCGCCGGGACCACGGTCCCGGCGCCCGCCGTCGTTCTCGCCCACCCCGCGGCGGCCGGCCTCAGGGGCGGGGCAGCCGCATCGCCATGGTGGGGGCCTCGGCCATCACCGAGGTGGGGGTGAACGGCGCACCCGTCGGCAGCTCCTCGGCGCGGCCGACCTGCACCCCCGGGTACAGCTCGACCATGTCCCTGGCGGCGAGCACCCGGGACTGCTGCGGGGACAGCGGGACGCGGTCGGGCTCGGCCATCGAGCCGCCCGGGCGGATGCCGGACCCGTTGGTGCTCACGTCCGTCACGATCACCTCGCCCCGACCACTCCAGCTCGGCGCGTCTGACGCCGCGCCGCGACCTGGAGCAGTCGCCCGCAGCTCGAACCGCAGGTGGCTGCGGCTGATCCAGCGCCGCGCCTCGTCGTTGAGCCACTGGCCGAGCACGATTCCGCCCTGCTGGTCCGGCGCGCGCCCGACCAGCACCGGCTGCCCCTCGGTGAGCACGAAGCGGCGGCGGACCATCCCGCCGATCCGCACCGCCAGCACCTCGGTACGCGGGCGCGGCCCGGCGTCGCCCAGCCGGGCGAGGTGCCGGGGGCAGGTCGGCACCCCGTTGCGCAGGGACGGCGGCGGCTGGCCGGCCGGGGCCCGGTCCACCCGGGCGAGGTCGGCGAACGCCCCGCCGCCCCCGCCGCCGCCGAACAGGGCGCAGCCCGGCTCGGGGCAGCGCCACTGCCGGGCGAGCAGCTTCGCGCCGGCCGGCGAGCGGGTTCCGGCGACCGGCACGTTCCCGCCGCCGACGTGGGCGATGAACACCGGCCCGCCCGCGCCGGGCACCGGGGCGAGCACCCGGCCGGGCTGCTCGACCAGCCACGGGAACCGGCCCCGCAGCCCGTCGAAGCGGGCGCGGCTGAGCACCGGCAGCCCGAGCAGGTCGGCGACCTCCAGCATCCGGTCGCCCGGATTGTCCAGCACCTCCACCAGGCCGTCGTCGGCCCACCGGCGCACGACCATCCGCTCGTTGGAGGTCAGGTCGGCGTCGGAGAGCAGCGCCCGGTGCACCACCGCGTAGACCGGGACGCTGTCCTCCTCCAGCTCGCGGGCGAGCGCGTCGATCACCATGCCGAGCCGGAGCAGGCTGGCCGGCCGGCCGCTGTCGAGGTCCTGGTAGCGGATCACCTCGGCCAGGTCGAGGACGGCCCGGGCCAGCGACGGGTCGGTGCAGACCCGCCCCTCGATGGCGTCGAGCACCTTGCTGATCTCGAATCTCATCGGGCGCTCCGGAGGATGTCGTCGATCCGCCGCGCCAGCTCCAGGTCACGGTGGGTGACCCCGCCAGCGGAGTGGGTGACGCAGCGGAAGGTCAGGGTCCGCCACCGGATGTCGATGTCGGGGTGGTGGTCGAGCTCCTCGGCCACCACGGCGACCCGGTCGACCACCGCGATGGCCGCCGGGAAGTTGCCCAGCTCGACGGCACGGCTGATCCCGGTCGGGTCTCCCGTCCAGTCCGCCAGGGCGCCCAGCTCGTCTCGCACCGCCTCCGCGGTGAGCACGTCTGCCATGGCCCGACCCTACCGGCAGGCGCCCGCCCGGCACTCTCCCGCCACCTCGTACGGGGCCGGGAACTGCGGGAACGCGCGGCCCGACACCGCGTCCCGGCGGCTGGCGCCCGCTCGGTCGACGCGACGGGGCGGCGCCGGTCGGTGCCGCCCCGTGGTGCGTACGGCGGCTCAGTCCCGGGCGGCCGGTCGGGGGCCGCGGAGCGGGCGCCCGACCTCGTGCAGGTGGGCCAGCGCCTGCCGGTACGACTCGACCAGCCCGGTCTCGACGTACGGGATGCCCCGCTCCGCGCAGTACGCCCGCACGATCGGCCGGGCCCGGCGCAGGTTGCCCCGGGGCATGTGCGGGAACAGGTGGTGCTCGATCTGGAAGTTGAGCCCGCCGAGCGCCACGTCCACGAACCGGCCGCCCCGGACGTTGCGCGAGGTGAGCACCTGCCTGCGCAGGAAGTCCAGGTCGTCGCCGGCCGTCGGCATCGGCATGCCCTTGTGGTTCGGCGCGAACACGCACCCCATGTAGAGCCCCCACAGTCCCTGGTGGACGGCGACGAACGCCAGCGCCCGGCCCGGCGACAGCACCGTGAACAGCAGGCCCAGGTAGCCGGCGGCGTGCGCCGCGAGCAGCAGTCCCTCGACCGCCCGGTGCCGCACCGGGGTGGCGAACCGCCCGTCCGGCCCCCGCCCGACGAGCGCCCGGACGCTCGCCACGTGCAGGTTCAGCCCCTCCAGCAGCAGCATCGGGAAGAACAGCCACGCCTGCCGCCGCGCCAGCCACCGCCCGAACCCCCGGGTCGCGGCCGCCTGCTCGTGCGTCCAGACCAGGGCGCCCGCCCCGACGTCCGGGTCCTCGTCGGCGTGGTTCGGGTTGGCGTGGTGGCGGTTGTGCTTGTCCACCCACCAGCCGTAGCTGAGCCCCGCCGCCAGGTTGCCGGCGAGCAGGCCGGCCACCTCGCTGGGGCGCCGCCGGCGGAACATCTGCCGGTGCCCGGCGTCGTGCCCGAGGAACGCCACCTGCGTCGTGGCCACCGCCAGGCCGGCCGCGACCAGGAGTTGCCACCACGAGTCGCCGACGAGCGGCACGGCCGCCCAGCCGGCCAGGAAGGCCGCCAGGGTCAGCGCGATCCGGACGGCGTACCCGCCGGGCCGGCGCCCGAGCAGGCCCGCCGCGCCGATCCGACGGGACAACTGTGCGTAGTCGCTGCCCCGCCGGGCCGGCGGGTCCGCCACCGCTGCAAGCACCATTTCCGCTCCCGTACCTCGACAACCGGGTCACGCCGGGCGGCGCGCCTGGTGTCGAGTCTCCGGGGATCGGTCGCGCTGAGTAACCCTGGCGGCCCCCGAATCCGGGGTAGGGCGAGCCCCACCCCGGCCGGGCCACCGCCCGCGCCCAGCGCCCCGCGCCCAGCGCCCCGCGCCCCGCGTCGGGCGTCGGGCGTCGGGCGTCGGGCTCATCCCATCCGGCCGACCGCCGCCCGGAGCCGGGCCAGGTCGCGCCGACGCCGCTCGTACGTCGCGGCCAGGCCGATCAGGGCCAGCCCGCCGGCGGCCAGGAAGATCCACCGGGGCAGCAGGTCCCAGCCGCGGACCAGCTCGTGCAGCGCCAGCAGGGTCAGCGTGACCCCGCCGAGCAGCACGGGCGCCTGCCAGCGGCGGGCCGCCCCGGCCAGCACCACGGCCAGCGCGGCGGCCCCGAGGAGCAGCCGCCGCCAGGGCTGCGGCTCGGGGACGAACAGCACCGACACCAGGCTGGGCAGCAGCCCGGCGGCCAGCCCGGGCCCGAGCGCGAGCCAACTGTTCAACCCCGGTCGGGTACGCAGTGCCACCGTCCCGGCGGCCAGCGCGAGCCCCGCCGCCGGCAGCGCGTACGCCTCCAGCAGCGCCACTCCACCTGCGGCCAGCAGCAGCCAGGCACCGAGCAGCTCACTGCCCCCGGCGATGCCGGCGAACGTCCACCGGCGCCCGGCCGGCCCGCGGGGCAGCACCCGCAGCCCGACCGCGACGCCCCACAGCACGCAGACCGCGGCGGCGTGCCGGTACGACCCGACGGCCAGCAGCAGCGCGACCAGGGCGACGGCCTGGGCGGCGCCGTCCAGCGCCCGCCCCACGGTCCCGGCCCGGTGGGCCGTCAGGGCGGCGACGGCCAGGACCAGCGCGGCCACCGCCAGCACCGGATACGCCGCGGAGCGCGCCGGCAGGCCGGCCGCCAACGCCGCGGTGAGCGCGAACCCGGTCGCCGCGCCGACCGCCGCCAGCGCGCCGGCCAGCCGCACCGCGCCCGTCCGGGCGACGACGGCCACCACCGTGGCGGCCACGACCAGCGCGCCGAGACCGCCCAGCGTGCCGGCGCGGGTGGCGAACAGCCCGACCAGCCCGGACCCGGTCGCCACCAGCCCGACCGGCACGGTCACCGGGGCGAGCAGCGGCCGGGGCGGGGCCAGCGCGGCGGCCAGCAGGGCCGCCAGCCCGACGAGCAGGACGACGGCCGGCACCACCGGCCAGGGGGCGCCGCCGGCGGCAAGGAGCACGGGCAGCGTCGCCGCGGCGAACGGCAGCGCCGCCAGCCCGGCGCCCGCCCGGGACGGCCGGCCGGCGGCCGGAAGCGAGCCGCCGGCGGCCCGGGACGGACCGTCGACAGCGGCCCGGGACGGACCGTCGACAGCGGCCCCGGACGGACCGTCGACAGCGGCCCCGGACGGACCGTCGACAGCGGCCCGGCCGGCCAGCGCGGCGGCCACGGTCAACACGAGCAGCGCCACGCCGGCCGCGGCGGCGCCGCGCACCGGGCCGCCCGCCGGCGCGCCGGACCAGGGCGGGGCTACCTCGCCGTACGGGGCGACGAGCACGGTGACGGTCACCGGGGCGACGGCGAGGAGCGCGACCGCCGCCAGTCCGAGCCCGGTCAGCCGGAGCGCGCCCGCCGGACGGGCCCCCGACCCGACGAGCATCGCCAGCAGGGCGGCCAGCGCGGCGTAGAGGGCCACCGGCTCGTCGCCCCGTACGACCAGCGGCGCCAGCCCGGCGAGCGCGGCGGCGAGGGCGAGCGCGGTCGAGGCGTACCCGGTCAGTTCCGCCCACCGGCGACGGAGGGCGGGCAGGCCGAGCAGCGTCAGCGCGACGGCGGCCAGGGCGGCCCGCGCCCGCCACCAGGGCTCGGCCCCGGCGGCCAGGAGCGCGACGGCCGCCCCGGCCGGCACGGCCAGCAGCGCGCCGGCCAGCGCGACCCCGGCGACCCCCCGCCCGGCGGCGCCGGCCCGGCGGCCCCGGGCGGCGACCGCAGCCCCGAGCAGCACGACCGCGCCGAGCACGGCCGCCTCCCCGGCCGGGCCGGCCAGGCCGACCAGCAGCGCGTGCCCGACCAGGACCGCGCCGGCCCCGGCCGGGACCAGGACGGTCCACCAGCGCCGCCCCCGGACGACGGCGAGCAGGAGCAGCGCCGCGCCGACGGCCAGGTCGGCGACGGGCACCACCGCCCACGGCACCCCGCCGAGGCTCCCGGCGGGAAGCACGGCGAAGGCGGCTGCCACCGCCGCGATCGCCGGCCACGCCGCGCGGGGCAGCAGCGCGGCCAGCGCGACCGCGGTCACCGCCACGGCCACCGGCACCTGCCAGGCCCAGGACAGATCCGGGGCCGTGCCGACGCCCCGCCACGGCGGCAGCACCCGGCCCACCCCGACCGCCCCGAGCAGCACGGCCAGCAGCGCGGCGACCTGCGCCGTCCCGCCGGCCACGACCAGCGCCCCGACGCGCGGGCCGGCCCCGACCCGGCGGGGCAGCAGCCGGACCGCGCCGGCCAGCGCCAGGGCCACGAGCGCCGCCGCCAGCATCAGCAGTCCCGGTCGCAGCTGCGCCACCGGCCGGAGCAACGCGACGGCCAGCACCGGAGCGACCGCCCCGGCCGCGATCGCGCGGAACACCCGTCCGCCGGCGACCAGCGCCGCGCCGAGCAGCGCGAGGGCCACCAGCAGCAGCGGCCCCCCGGCCAGCAGCGGCGAGCCGGCGGCCCGCCCCCAGGCGAGCGGCACCAACGCGCACCCCGCCGCGACGGCGAGCGCGACGCCGTGGCCGACCCAGGCCAGCACCCGACCGGCGGCGACGACCGACCCCCCGGAGACCGCGATCGTGGCCAGTGGGCCGGCCGGCAGCGGGGCCGAGGCGGCGGGCGGAACGGGCGCGGCCGGCGGAACGGGCGCGGCCGGCGGAACGGGCGCCGCCGGGCCGCGGGGGCGCAGGGCGGCGACGACGGCCAGGTCCAGCAGCGCGACGCCGACGAACACCAGCGTCCAGCCGGCCGCCGACGGGCGGGCCGGGGCGGCGAGCAGCGGCAGCACCGGCTGCGCGGCGAGCAGCGCCGCGAACCACGGCACCGCCAGGCGGGTCAGCCGGCCGTAGCCGGCCGCCACCGCCGCGCTGGCCCCCCCGACCAGCGCGGCGTAGCGGGCGCCCGGCCAGCCGGCCACCCCGAACAGGTCCACGGACCAGGCCGCGTACCCGTCGAGCGCCACCAGCAGCAGGCCCACCGCGGCGAACGTCTCGGCGGTGCCGCGCAACCCCCGCCGGGCCAGCACCGGCGGGACGCCCAGGGCGAGCGCGGTGAACGCGAGCAGGATCAACGCCCGCCCGGTGATCCCCACCGCGGCCCAGGCGACCGCCGTGAAGACCACGGCCGCCGTGCCCAGCAGCAGACCGCCGAGGACGAAGAGCAGCCCCTGCACGGTCCGGGTCGACGTCTCCGGTCCGCCGGCCGGCACCGCCGACGGGTACGGCCCGGGCGCGGGATGGGGCACGGCCGCCGGCACGGGACCGGGCGCCGCGGCCGACGGGTACGGCCCGGGCGCGGGATGGGGCACGGCCGCCGGCACGGGACTGGGCGCCGCAGTGGCCGGGCGCGGTACGCCCGACGGCGTCGCCGCCCGCACCCGGGCCGCCAGTTCCGCCCGGCGGGCCTGCGCGGCGCGGACCGCCGCCGCGAGTTCCAGGTACGTCAGGCGGGCGTGCTCCGCCCGCTCGGTGAGCGTGCCGATCTCCCGGTCCAGCCGGATCACCTCGGCCGCCGCCGGGTCGGGCGCCCGGCCGCACCGCCGGCAGCCGACGCTCAGGTCGGCCGGCGCGCCGCACCCCGGGCAGGGGTAGCCACTCGAATCCACGCGGCCATCATGGTGGGCGCCCGCCACCGAGCCCAGAGTGCGGGTACTCAGGGCCGGGTCTGCTCGTACACCCAGGCCGTGTAGTCGGGGTTGCCGCTGTCCACCCGGGTCACCAGGATCTCCGGCACCTCGTACGGGTGGGTGGCCCGGATCTGGTCGACCAGCGCCGTCACCCGGTCCGTCGCGGTCTTGAACCGCACCGACCACTCCGCGCTGGTCTCCACCGCCGACCGCCACAAGTAGGTGCTGTCCACCTGGCCGCCGACCTGGGCGCACGCCGCCAGCCGGCCGGCGACCGCGGCGGCCGCCAGCACGTCCGCGACCGCCCGGCTGTCCACCACCGTCGTCACCACGCTGATCTGCTCCACGAGCGCACCCTACGCGGCGTCGGCGCCGTTGCGGTTGGCCGCGATCCACCCGTCGATCCGGGCCCACCAGTCGAAGAGCCAGTCGATGCGCTCCTGCCGGCCGGTGGGGACCTCCTCCGGCGGTACGGACCAGAACCGCATCGCGATCCGCTTGTCCATGGGCAGCTCCCGCCAGACGTCGGCGACGGTGAGCATCCGGTCCAGCCCGGTGTGCGCCACGAAGATCACCCCGGCGTCCGGGGCGGCCTCCAGCGCCGCGAGCATCCCGCCCGGCTGCGGGGCGAGCACGTGCTGCATCCGTTCCGCGCGCAGCGCCATGCGTTCCAGGCCGAGCGCGCGCAGCCGGGCGATGGCCCGCAGCCGGCGGCGCGGGGTGAAGTTGCCGCCCTCGGGGAAGATCACGAACGCGTCGTCGTCGTCCAGTCCGGTGGCGAGGTGGCCGATCTGGGCGGTCACGGACTCGTGCCGCTCGTGGGTCGGCGCAAGGAACCGGTTGGGCAGCCGGTTGAGCAGCACGTCGATCGCCGGGTCCCACTGGAGGCTCTCCTTGAGCACGATCCGGGGCTCCCGGTGAAACCAGTTGACCAGCGCATGGATCAGGATGAACGAGTCGCCGGGGCCCGCGTGTCGGCAGAGCACCAGCTCCGGCCGGCCGGGCAGCGCCGTGTCCGGGTCGGTGCCGACGACGTCGATGGTCAGCCGCAGCGTCCACCGGGCCTGCCAGAAGAACACCCGGAGGAACGCCCCGGCGAGCACGTAGTGCGCCCGCTGGAAGGCGGGCGCCCGCGCCCACACGCCGAAGCCCGAGGCCAGCCAGAGGGCGAAGAGGGCGACCAGCGCCGCCGCGTCCCAGACCAGGTAGAGGCAGCCGATCCAGAGCAGGCGCAGCGGCCGCAGCCGGCCCGGCACCAGGGGGGACAGCGCCAGCGCGAGCAGCGCCCAGACCGGGATGCTGGTCACCATGAGCGCCGCGAGCAGCACCACGCCGGGCGCCAGCAGCAGCCGACGGACCCACCGGGGTGGCAGCGGCATCAGCGTTCCAGGTGGGTCGCCAGGTAGCGGCGGGAGGCGGTGTACGCGCGGCTGATCCGCCGCCCCACCGCCGCCATGTCCCGGTACGCCCACGGGCTGTCCTCCCGCGGCCCCAGCCCACCCGTCGGCAGCACGTGCACCTCGACCCCCTCGGGCAGCGCGGCCATCTCCCGGGCGAACCGGTGCCGGCGGGCGATCTCGAACGCGACCTGCGCGATCTCCCAGGGCCGCCGGGGCGGCGTCAGCTCCCGCTCGATCCGGCCGACCTGGAGTACGAAGATCTGCCGCGCCCCGGCGGCGACGGCCTCGCCGATCGGGATCGAGTTGACGATCCCCCCGTCGACGTAGTGCTGGCCGTCGATCTCGGTGGGCGGCAGCAGCCCCGGCACCGAGGCGGACGCGAGCACCGCGGGCACCAGCGGACCGCTGTCGAACCAGTGCTCGGCGGCCCGCTCGATGTTCGCCGCGCAGCACAGGAACGGCACGCGCAGGTCGGCGAAGGTGGTGCCCTCGCCCAGCTCGGTCTCCAGCAGGCGGCGCAGGGGCCGGGGCGAGTGCAGGTGGGTACGGGCGGCGAAGCGACGCAACTGCCGGGCGACCGAGTCGCCGTACACCTCGCTGGCCTCGGGCGAGGCCCAGAGCCGGACCAGCCGGTCGGTGACCGCCTCGGACGGGTCGGCGGCGACGAGGGCGCCGTTGACCGCGCCGATGGACGTGCCGAGCACCATGTCCGGGCGCACGTCGGCGCGGAACAGGGCGCGCAGCATGCCGACCTCCACCGCGCCGAGGACTCCCCCGCCGCCTAGCACGAACGCCACCGGACCGCCGACCATGCCGTTCATCCTGGCACGGGCGATCACGCCGGCCGTCCGCGCTCCCGGCCCGCCGCTCGCCGGGACGGACACGACGGCAGGGACCGGACGGCCGTTGACACGTTGGACACCTTCGCGCAACCTGATACGGCCCCGACCCCAGGCAGGTGCGACCCCGATGGCAAAGCTGCACGCCGGCAGGCTGCTGGCCCGCCGGTACCGGCTCATCGACCAGATCGGCACCGGCGGCATGTCGGTCATCTGGCGGGCCCGGGACGAGGTGCTCGATCGGGTCGTCGCCCTCAAGGTGCTCGCGCCCTCCCTGGCGGCCGACCCCCGGTTCCGGGACATGGTCCGGGAGGAGGCCCGCTCCGCCGCCCAGCTCGTCCATCCACACGTGACCTCGGTGCACGACTACGGCGAGACGGTCGCCCCGGACGGGAGCATCACCTCGTTCGTGGTGATGGAGCTGCTCGGCGGGGACGAACTGGAGTACCGGCTGGCCGAGGGGCCGCTGCCGTGGGCGGAGGCCGTCGGGATCGGCGCGCAGGTGGCCGAGGCGCTCGCGGCGGCGCACCTGCTGGGCATCGTGCACCGGGACATCACGCCGGCCAACGTGATGATGACGCCCGTGGGCGCGAAGGTGCTCGACTTCGGCATCGCCACCCACGTCGGCGCCCCGGACGAGGCCGGCGCCTTCGGTACGCCCGCGTACGTCGCCCCGGAGCGGCTGGAGGGCGCACCGGCGCAGCCGGCCACCGACATCTACTCCCTCGGCGTGCTGCTCTACGAGACGCTGACCGGGCGGGTGCCGTACCCGGCGGACACCTGGGAGCAGCTCGGCGCGGCGCTGGCGACGGGCGCTCCCCCGCCCCCACTCGACGTGCCGGGCCTGCCCGCCGAGGTGGCCCGGACCTGCCTGCGCTGCCTGGCCCGGGATCCCCGGGACCGGCCCACCGCCCAGGAGGTGGCGGGGGTGCTGCGCGACCAGTTGCTGCCGGCCGACCCGCAGGCCGCCACCATGCTCGCCCCGACCGTGACCCTGCCCTCGATCGTCGGCCCACCCGAGCCGTCACCGGCCCGGGTCCCGCCGCCGCCCCCGCCGGACGACCCGGGGGCGGGCCGCCCGGCCGACCCCGCGCCCGCTGCCCGGGTGGCGGAGCCGGGGTCGCCCGGGCGGCCCGGGGGATCGCGCCGACGCCGGCTGGTGCCGCTGGTCGTGACGGGCGCGGTGCTGCTCGCCGGGGCGGCGCTGCTCATCCCCGTGCTGACCAGGGAGCCCGCCCCGCCGTCGGGGGCCCTACCGGACGGGAACCCGGCGGTCGCCGCGTCGGCAGCCGCACCGGACGTGCTGCGCAGCGCCCCGCCGACCTCCCCGGCCGCGACCCGCGCGCCGGACCCGACCCGCCCGGCCCCGCCGCCGGCCGCCACCGCCACCCGGCCCGCGCCGACCAGCGAAGGCCTCACGGCGGCGGCGGACCGGGTCGAGCAGCTCATCGAGGACGGGGTGGCCACCGGCGGGATCCGCGCCGACGTCGGCGCCGACCTGCGCGTCCTGCTCGGCCAGGTCATCGCCGCGAGCGGGCCGGGCGAGCTGACGCGCGCGGTGCGGCGGGCCCGGGACGAGATCGCGCAGCGGCAACGCCAGGGCGGCATCACCACGTCGTACGCCCGCCGGCTCGACAACGCGTTCAAGCAGCTCGGCGCGGCCGGGGCGTGACGGGGTTCGGGCGACGGCCCGGGGCGTGACGGCGGTCGGTCAACGGGCGACCGCCGGCGTCGGCCGGCGGGTCGCGGCGCGGGTGGTCCCGTCGAGAAAGTCGCGGTAGACGCCCGAGTAGCCGAGCGCCATCGCGGTGGTGGAGAAGTTCTCCGTCACGTGCGCCCGGCACGCCGCCGGGTCGAGGGCCCCGGCCCGGCGCAGCGCGTCCGGCAGGTCGTCGGGCTGGTCGCAGACCAGCCCGGTCACACCGTCGCGGACCAGCTCCGGCACGGCCCCCCGGTTGAGCGCCACCACCGGCGTCCCGGTGGCCATCGCCTCGACGATCACCATGCCGAACGGCTCCTCCCACTGGATCGGCATGATCAGGCAGCGGGCGTCGACCAGCATCCGCAGGGCGGCCTCCCGGTCGGCGTTGAGCACCACGGTCACGTCGTCGCCGAGCAGCGGCTCGACCACCTCCTCGTAGTACCGGCGCTCGCCGGGCTCGTTGCACTTGCCGGCGAGCACCAGCGGCAGGCCGGCCGCCCGGGCGGCCCGGATCGCCAGGTCCGGGCCCTTGTCCGGGTTGAACCGGGCCAGCCACAGCACCGCGCCCCGGCTCGGCGCGCTCTTGTACGGCACGCCGGCGGTGTCGAGCGCGTTGTGCACGGTGCCCACCCAGGGCAGCGCCGGGTTCATCCGGCGCTGCGCGTGCGAGATGGCGACGAGCCCGACACCCACGTCGGTGTCGCTGAGCACGGTGCCGTACTCGCCGACCGGGTTGCCGTGCACGGTGGCCACGGTGGGCACCGTGCGGCGGCCGGCGACGAGCGGGCCGATCATGGTGTGGTCGTGGATGATGTCGAAGTCCTCGGGGCCGACCAGGTGGGCGACCTGGGCCAGGTGGGCCAGTTCGGGCATCGCCTCGCCGAGCCGCTCGTACTGGAGGTCGACGCCCACCGGGACGTACCGGGCCCGGGTGCCGTGGTCCTGCCCGGCCCCGAAGACGGTCACCGTGTGCCCGAGGCCGACCAGCCCGTCCACCAGGCCCGCCACCACGTACTCCAGCCCCCCGTACCCGGGGGGCGGCACGGACAGCCACGGCGGGACCACCATGGCGATCCGCAGCCGCCGCTCCCCGGAACGGTCGGTCGGCTGACGGTCAACGGCCACGAGTCCTCCCCGTCGATCCCACGCACAACGCGATCGGACGCTTTCCCGGCCGGACCCCGAGCAAACGGACGCCCTGGACCGCCACCGGCGTCAGCCGGCCACCACGAGCCGGTCGTGCACCGTCCGGACCCCCGGGGCCGACCAGGCGACCCGTTCCGCCTCGTCCCGCTCCCACCAGGACCGGACCACCCCGCTGAGCACCACCGTGTCGCCGTGCAGCTCGGCGACCACCCGTTCGGTGCCCAGCCTCCGGGACAGGGCCCGCTGGAGGTCGTGCCGCGCGCGCTGCCCGGACGGCCGCGCCGGCCGGACCTCCACCAGGTTGGTCACCCCGCGTACGCCGCGGAGCCGGCGCAGCTCCCGCTCGGCCGTACGCCGCTGCCAGCCGAACTCCACCTCGCCGCGCAGGATCAGCCACCCGTTCGCGGCCGTCACGTCCAGCCGTTCCGCCGGCACGAAGCTGTCCCACTCAAGGGCGCGGCTGGCCGCCAGGGCCAGGTCCGTGTCGGTCGGCCCGGAGACGTCGGGCGGGCGTACCTCGATGTCGTCGGCGACCGCGCGGACGCCCCGGACCCGCTGGGCGCCCCGCACCGCCGCCCAGCGGTCGGCGTAGCTGTCGACGGAGCCGGTCAGGGTGACCACGCCCTGCACGACGGAGACCCCGACCATGGTCGGCGGTACCTGGGGGTCCCAGTCCAACTCGGCGAGGACGTCGCGCTGGATCTCCGGGTCGGTCCGGGTGGTCGCCGCCGTCGTCATGGCACTCCTCTCCCGCGCTGGGCGCTGCTGCCGTCACCGTGCCGGACGGCGGGGTGAGCGCGGCTCACCCGGACCGGGTGAGCCGGGCCGGGTGCCGCGGGATGCCGCCGAGTCGCCGACATGGGGATGTTCGAGCCCGTGGGATACCGCCATGCCGCCGACATGGCGCAGAAAAAGGCGGCGGGTGACGAGGCCAACCCCCTTGGCCCCGCCACCCGCCGCCAGGAGGAGGCAGGTCTGCGTGTCTGTTATGACGTCTCGGCGAGCGTCACGGTTGCCGTCGCCGGCGATCCGTTTCGCTGGTACTGCACCTCGACCTGGTCGCCCACCTTGCGAGACTGGACGGCGCCCACCAGGTCCTCGGAGTCGTTGACCACCGTGTCGCCGAACTTGGTGATCACGTCGCCCTGCCGGAGGCCGGCCTTCTCGGCGGCGCTGCCCGGCGTCACGGCCGCGACCACCGCCCCGCCGTTCTCGGCCGCGGTCACGCTCACCCCGAGCGAGGGGTGGCTCACCTTCTCGCCCCGCTGGAGCTTGCCGGCGACGTCCTTGGCCTTGTTGCTCGGGATGGCGAACCCGACGCCGATGTTGCCGGTGCTCTGCCCGGAGGTGGCGATGGCGGTGTTGATGCCGATGACCTCGCCCCGCGTGTTGACCAGCGCGCCGCCGGAGTTGCCCGGGTTGATCGGCGCGTCGGTCTGGAGCAGCCCGGAGATCGAGCTGGCGCCCTGCCGCGGATCCTGTTGCTGGCCGCTGCCGGCCTGGATCGTGCGGTCGCGCGCGCTGAGGATGCCGGCCGTGACCGAGCCCTGGAGGCCGAGCGGACTGCCCAGGGCGAGCACCTGGTCGCCGACCTGCATCGCGTCGCTGTCCCCGAACTTCGCCGCCTTCAGCCCGCTGACGCCGCTGGCCTTCACCACGGCCAGGTCGGTCTTCGGGTCGGTGCCGACGATCTCCGCCCGGACCTGCTTGCCGTCGGCGAAGACCACCCGGACGCTGTCGCCGCCGGCGGACGCGACCACGTGGTTGTTGGTCAGCACGTAGCCGTCCGCGGTGAGGATGACCCCGGAGCCCTCGCCGCTGCCCGTGGTGATCGAGACGACGCTGTCCTGGACGGACGCGGCGATCTTCGGCAGGTCCGCGCTGTTGATCACCGGCGCGGCCGAGTACGTGCGGGTGATCCCGCCGGAGCCGGAGTCCAGGGCGACCGCGAGCGCCCCACCGGCCACGCCGGAGCCGAGCATCAGCGCGAACACCGCGACGCCGGCGCCGGCCAGCTTCGCGATCCGGCTGGGCCGCACGGCCGTGCCCTGCGCCCACGGCGGGACCGGCTGGCCGGCGTGCTGCGGCGGGAACGGACCCGTCGGGTACGCGGGACCGCCCGGGTGCGGGGTGTATCCGCCGGTGCCGGGCTGGTGCTGCGCGCCCCCGGTCCAGCCCGACTGCTGCCCCTGCTGCCAGGGGCTGGCCGGGTACTGCGCGGCGGGCTGCGGCTGCCCCGACACCGGGTACGGCGGCGCGGCGGCCGGCTGGGCGTACCCGCCGTACGGATGCTGACCGGGCGCGGGGGCGGCGCCGGGCGCGACCGGCGGGGTGGAAGCGGGGGCGGGCGCGGCGTGCCCGGTGCCGGCGGCGGCCTCGCTGCCGGCGGAGGCGGTCGGACCCGCGGCGGGAGCGGCGCCGGCCACAGCGGGCGCCGCGGGGGCGGCGTCGGCCACAGCGGGCGCGGTGGCGGCCGGAGCGGCGGGCTCGACGACCGGGGAGTCGGAGTGCTCGCGCTCCGCGCGGGGCAGTTCGGCGGTGGGCTGCGACGGCTCGGCGTCGGAGGGCGCCGGCCGCCGCTGCGGGTCGGTCTCGTACTCGGTCATGTCCCCAGCTTGCCCGCCCCCACTGCGACCGGCCTGGAATCCACCTGGAAGTTCGCTGAAAGTCACTCGCCCTCACCGTCCGTGTCGGGTGCGAGGGGCAGCCGGACCCGGAACGTCGCTCCCCCACCCGGCGTCTCGTCCACCTCGACGGTGCCGTGGTGGGCGGCCACCAGCGCGGCCACGATGGCCAGGCCCAGGCCCGTCCCGGTGGCGCCCCCGGCCCGTCGGGTGCGGGCGGCGTCGGCCCGGTAGAAGCGCTCGAAGACCCGCTCGGCCTGCTCCGGGGAGAGCCCTGGGCCGGTGTCCGCCACCTCCACCACCGCCAGGTTGCCCGGCTCGCCGCGCAGCCGCAGGGTCACCGACGCCTCGGGCGGGGTGTGGGTGAGCGCGTTGGTCATCAGGTTGCCGATCACCTGGCGCAGCCGGGCGTCGTCGCCGTACACCAGCAGCGGCCCGGAGCCCGGCACGATGTCCAGCTCGATCCGCCGGTCCGGGGCCACCACGCGGGCCGCCTGCACGGCGTCGGAGGCCAGCACCGGCAGCTCCACGGGGGCCAGCGAGAGGGGGCGCTCCCGGTCCAGCCGGGCCAGCAGCAGCAGGTCCTCCACCAGCAGCCCCATCCGGGCGGCCTCGTCCTCGATCCGGCGCACCAGCCCGGCCGTCTGCTCCGGGGACCGCACCGCGCCCTGGCGGTACAGCTCGGCGAAGCCACGGATCGTGGTCAGGGGGGTGCGCAGCTCGTGCGAGGCGTCGGCGACGAACTGCCGCATCCGCTCCTCCGAGCGGCGGGCCCGGGCCTCGGACGCCTGCGCCGCGATGGCGGCGTCGCGGGCGCCGGCCTCCGCGGCCCGGGCGGCGGTCTCCGAGGCGGCCCGGGCCGTGAAGGCGGCCTCGATCTGGGTGAGCATGGCGTTCAGCGCCCGGGACAGCCGACCCAGCTCGGAGGTCGGGCAGGGATGCCCCTCCTCCGGGTCCGGCACCCGCCGGGTCAGGTCGCCCCCGGCGATGGCGGCGGCGGTCCGCTCGATCTCCACCAGCGGCTTGAGGCTGGTGCGGACCATCGCCGCGCCGAGCGAGGCGAGCAGGAGCAGCACGGCGCTGCCGACGAGCAGGTCGATCCAGACCAGCCGCTTCACCGCCAGGTCCACGTCGGTGAGGTGCTGGCCGATCACCGCCAGCTGCCCGTTGGGCAGTTGGGTGTAGAGGACCCGCCAGCGCACCGCGCTGTCCCGCGCCCGCACCGTGCGCGGCTCCCCCACCTTCGCCGCGAAGCCTGCCGCGTCGCTGGGCCAGGGCGGCAGGTCGTCGACGCGGAAGCGGTGGTAGTCGTACCGGTAGCCGCGGACCCGGCCGGTGTCCGGGTCGGTGGCGACCACCAGGTAGTCGGTGGGGATGATCGGGTCGCCGGCGTTGGCGGTGACCATGGCGGTCTCGATGCTGCTGGTGGCGGCGCGCAGCTCGCCGTCGACCTGGGCGACCAGATAGTTACGCAGGAAGTACGTGGTCAGCGCGCTGATCACCACCAGCGCCGCCGCGACCAGCGCCAGCACCGCGGCGACCAGCTTCACCCGCAGCGGTACGCCCCGCAACCGCCCCTTCGCCAGCTGGACGGCGTTCACGCCGCCGGCTTGCGCAGCACGTACCCCACGCCGCGCAGGGTGTGGATCAGCCGGGGCTGGGTGTTGTCCACCTTGCGGCGCAGGTAGGAGATGTACGACTCGACGATGTTGTCGTCGCCCCGGAAGTCGTAGTTCCACACGTGGTCGAGGATCTGCGCCTTCGACAGCACCCGGTTCGCGTTGAGCATCAGGTAGCGCAGCAGCTTGAACTCGGTGGGCGACAGCTGAACCCGCTGCCCCGCCCGGTACACCTCGTGGGTCTCCTCGTCCAGCTCCAGGTCGGCGAAGGTGAGCCGGGAGGGGGCCTGCTCCCCGGTGGTCGTCCGGCGCAGCACCGCCCGGATCCGGGCGGTCAGCTCCTCCAGGCTGAACGGCTTGGTGACGTAGTCGTCGCCGCCCAGGGTGAGCCCGCGGATCTTGTCGTCGGTGGCGTCCCGGGCCGTCAGGAAGACCACCGGCGTACGGGTGCCGCCCTCGCGGAGCATCCGGATGACCTCGAAGCCGTCGAGGTCGGGCAGCATCACGTCGAGCACCACCAGGTCGGGGCGGTGGTCCTTGGCGGCGCTCAGCGCGGCGCTTCCGCTGGTCGCGGTGGCCACGTCGAAGCCGGCGAAGCGGAGGCTCGCGGAGAGCAGCTCGAGGATGTTCGGGTCGTCCTCGACGACGAGCAGTCGCGCCTCGGTCTGGGTAGTGGCCATGCGGACCATCATCCGCGACGTCGCTGCGCCCGCGCTGGGCGCTTCCTGGAAAGTCCCTGAGAGCGGGGCCGGGCGCTCAGGCCGCCAGGCCCACCGCCACGGCGGGCTCCGCGGGCGGGGGCACGGCGGCGGGCCGGGGCGCCGGCAGGCGGACGGCCGCCTCGGCGGCCCGGGCGAGCGGTCGCCGGTCCGCCCCGGGCGCCGGGTGCAGCGCGGCGGTGATCGTCACCTCCGCCGTCAGGTCGCGCGACCCGAGCACCCGCCAGACCGACCGCGCCAGGCTCTCGTCGCCGAGGAAGGCCGCGGCCGTGGTCGACGCGCCGCCGCCCAGACGATAGCCGATCCGCAGCGGCACGACGGGCGCACCGGCGTCGATCGCCGCCTGGAACACCGCCGGGCGGAACCCGCCGCCGGGGCGGCACCCGGGCAGGACGCCGCACCAGGTCGTACCCTCCGGAAAGACCGCGACCGGGTGACCGGCCCGCAGCGCGGCCGCCACCCGGCCCACCGTGGCCGGCAGCGCCCGGGGGCGGGCGCGGTCCACGAAGAGCGTGCCCGCGGCGGCGGCCAACAGCCCGACCAGCGGCCAGCCGCGCACCTCGCGCTTGGCCAGCATCCGGGCGGGCGCCACCGCCAGCACGGCGGGGATGTCCAGCCACGAGAGGTGGTTCGCGACCACCAGCGCCCGCCGCCGGGGCAGCCGGCCCCGGACCACGAGCCGGACCCCGGAGGCCCGGGCCGTCGCCCGGGCCCAGCGCCGCACCGCCGAGCGCCGCGCCTCGACCGGCAGCGCGGGCAGCAGCGCGGCCAGCCCGGCCCCGGCCGCCAGCATGCCGAGTACGCCGGCCAGCCGGGCCAGCCGGCGGGCGACCGGCACGGCGGGGACCTCGCGCGGCCCGGGCAGGCAGTCCGGCCCGCAGCCGGAGGCCGGTCGCCAGAGGTGGCTGCCCGCGCTCACCGCTCGGCCTCGCCGAGGAAGTGCCGCAGGTAGCGGGGGTTCATCCGGTCCAGGGACAGCAGTACGTAGAAGTCGGCCACCCGGAAGTCCGGGTCGTACGCCGGCTCGCCGGCCACCCACGCGCCGAGCCGCAGGTACCCGCGCAGCAGCGGCGGGACGGCCACCCGGTCGGCCGCCGCTGCCGCGTCCGGGGCGACCTGCGGGGCACGGGCCCCCGAGGCGGGCAGCCACGCCACGGGGGGCTCTGGCGCGACCGCGCCCGGCTCGGCGAACCAGGGCCGCAGCGGGCGGACCCGCAGCGGCGGGGGCGCGAGGTGCCGGGCGGCCACCCGCGTCCACACCCCGGCGGCGAGCCGCCCACCGTCGTCGACCGGGACGGAGGCGCAGCCGCCCAGCCAGCGGGAGCCGCGCAGGTGCAGGTAGCGGGCGATGCCGGCCCACATCAGGTTGACCACCGCGCCGGAGCGGTGGTCCGGGTGGACGCAGGAGCGCCCGGCCTCCACGAGGACGTCGCGGAGTGGGTCGAGCGCGCCCAGGTCGAACTCGCCGTCGGCGTACCGGCGGCTGGTCCGTCCCGGCGGCAGCAGGCGGTACGTGCCGACCACCGCCCCGGTGCGCTCCTCGCGCACGATCAGGTGGTCGCAGTGGGCGTCGAGGTCGTCGGCGTCCAGGCCGGCGGGACCGGGGCGCAGGGTGGCCCCCAGCTCGGTGGCGAACACCTCGTGACGCAGGCGTTGCGCCGCCGCGACCTGTGTCGAATCGTCGGCGATCAGGAGGGTGTATCCGCTGGTCGTCAGGGGCGTACCAGCGACGGGCAGAACGGCCATGAGCACTGTGTAGGTGCTCCGGGTGCCGAGAGCGGAGACGACCGGTGTCGATCCGGTGAACGCCGTCCGGCGAGGGGCTTCTTCGCACGGCGGGTGGGCGTGCGAGGCTGCCCGCAGGAGGTTTGGAGATGATCATCCCAGCGAGGTTCAACGGCCCGCCCGGCTCGGGCAACGGCGGCTGGAGCGCGGGCGCCTTCGCCGGCGCGACGGGCCACGACGGTGGCGTCGCCGAGGTGACGCTGCGGCAGCCGCCGCCGCTGGACACGCCGCTGACCGTGGACGCGGGCGAGGTCCGGGACCACGACGGCCTCCTGATCGCGCAGGTGCGGACGGTGGACGAGGTCCCGGAGGCGGTGCCGCCGGTGGACGTCGAGACGGCGCGGACCGCCGCGGCGGCGTACCCCGGCCTGGTGGACCACCCGTTTCCCGGTTGCTACGTCTGCGGCCCCGAGCGGGCCGACGGGCTGCGGATCTTCCCCGGCCGGCTGGCGGACGGCCGGACGGCGGCGCCGTTCACCGCCCCGGCCGACGTCGACCCGGCGACGGTCTGGGCGGCGCTGGACTGCCCCGGCGGGTGGGCCGTGATCGCCCCCGGCCGCCCGTACGTGCTCGGCCGGATGGCCGCCGTGGTGGACGCGCTGCCGGCGCCCGGCGACGAGTGCGTGGCGACGGGCGTGGCCGTCGGCGGCGAGGGGCGCAAGGCGCTGGTGCGCACCAGCCTGTACGGCCCGGACGGGCGGCTGCTGGGCCGCGCCCGCGCCACCTGGATCGCCCTGCCCGGGGCCTGACCAGCGGCCCGATCACCCATCCGGGCCGCCGCCCCGGCCGCCGGGCAGGGGCGCGCGGGCGGTCCGGGCGGGAGCGGTACTCATCCGTGCGGAGGACGGCGTCCTGCCTGAGGAGGAGGCCGATGTAGGTGCCGCGCCTCATTGACCGGGTTGCGCCGCCTTGCCAGGCTGTGCGACGACGCGACCGCGTCGCGACACGTCGGCGCGACCTCGCGCCACGCACGGGAGGAGAACGATGGCTGACGGGCAGCGAAGCCCCACCACCAACAGCGGTCAGATCGTGGTGTCCGGCCTGACGAAGCAGTACAGGAACCTCCGGGCGGTCGACAGTCTGTCGTTCACGGTCGAACCGGGGCGGGTGACCGGCTTCCTCGGCCCGAACGGCGCGGGCAAGACCACCACGCTCCGCATGCTGCTGAACCTGGTGACCCCGACCGGCGGCACGGCGACGATCGGCGGGCACCGGTACGCCGACCTGGCCGACCCGCTGCGCCACGTCGGCGCGGTGCTGGAGGCGTCGAGCGCGCACAAGGGCCGCACCGGCGTCAACCACCTCCGGGTGATCTGCGCGGCGGCGGGGCTGCCGCGGCAGCGGGCCGACGAGGCGCTGGCCCTGGTCGGGCTGACCCCGGCGGCCGGGCGCAAGTTCAAGGGCTACTCGCTCGGCATGAAGCAGCGGCTCGGCATCGCCGCGGCGATGCTCGGCGACCCCCGGGTGCTGATCCTCGACGAGCCGGCCAACGGGCTCGACCCGGAGGGTATCCGGTGGATGCGCGACTTCCTCAAGGGGCTGGCCCACGAGGGCCGCACGGTGCTGGTCTCCAGTCACCTGCTGTCGGAGATGCAGCTCCTCGCCGACGACGTGGTGATCATCGCGGCCGGCAAGCTGGTCCGGCAGGGTCCGGTCGAGCAGGTGATCGGCTCGATGTCGCAGGGCGGGCGGGTCCGGGTGCGTACCCCGCAGGCCGAGGAGCTGGCCGCGGCGCTGCGGGCGCAGTCCGCGACCGTGGAGGCCGGCGAGCCGGGCCTGCTGCTGGTCGGCGGGGTGGACGCCCCGACGATCGGCCGGGTCGCCCTCGAAGCCAAGGTGGAGTTGCACGAACTGACCACGGAACGGCCCGACCTGGAGGGCGTGTTCCTGGAGCTGACGGCCGGGAAGGCGGGCATCCGATGAACCTCGTCCGATCCGAGCTGCTCAAGATCCGGACCACCAACACCTGGTGGGTGTTCGGGCTCATCACCCTGCCGCTGTGGGGCCTCACCCTGCTGATCAACTGGCTGCAGACCGAGACGCTGGCCAACGGCATCGGGGCCGGGGACGTCACCGCCGAGCAGGCCGACCAGCTCCAGGCCGCCGCGTCCGCCGACAGCCTGGCCGCCAACCTCTACACCAACGGCCAGTTCTTCGGGCTGCTCATCGTGATGCTGCTCGGGATCATCGTGGTGACCAGCGAGTTCTTCCACCAGACGGTGACCACCACGTTCCTCACCGCGCCGCACCGCACCGCGGTGATGGTGGCCAAGCTGGTCGCCGCGGCGGTGCTGGCGATCCTGTTCTGGCTGGTCACCACCGTCCTCAACCTGGTGTTCGGGGCGCTGATCCTGGCCACCGTGGACTTCGCCCCGCAGCTCGGCAGCGGCGCGATCTGGCGGGCGATCGGGCTCAACGCGCTGGCGTACCTGCTCTGGTCGGTGCTGGGCGTCGGCATCGGCGTGCTGATCCGCAGCCAGATCGGCGCGACCGTGACCGGCATCCTGCTCTACCTGGGCGGCTCGATCGGCGCGGCCATCGCGATCGGCATCCTGGCCACCCGCTTCGGCGACTGGATCAACAACCTCCAACTGCTGGTGCCGTCGCTGGCCTCGGGGCTGATGGTGACCGGCGCGGAGATCCCCGGCAACCCGCCGCGCTGGGCGGGCGCGGCGGTGCTGATCGGGTACGCCGTGGTGACGGGCGTGGTCGGCACGCTCACCATCCGGCGGCGCGACATCTCCTGACCCGCGGGCGGAGCGGGCCCCGCCGTGGGGCCCGCCCCGCCCGTTTCAAGATCCGCGCACTTTCCCCGAAGGTGTGGCCTTCGACGCCGCCGAGGCCACACCTTCGGGGAAGTTGTCCGGATCTTGGGATGCGTCCGTACGCCAGGGCGGGCGGACGACGCGCGACCGCCGCGGCGCGGAGTCGACGGAACACGCGGCGTTTACCGAGCTTCCGGCGTCTTCTGTGAAACCGAACACGCGACGGAGGCGGAAATGCTTACCGTATTCGTACGGCGTAGCCTGGGAGCCGTCTCCTGTTCGCCCGCGGGACGGGCGACGGCGGACACCGCGTGACACACAAACCCGCGTGAAAGAGGCGATTACCGGCCGTGTCGACCCAGCAGACTTCGCAGGAGAACCCACTGGCGGGTTTCGGCCCGAACGAGTGGATCGTCGAGGAGATGTACCAGCGGTACCTCGCCGACCCAAGCAGCGTCGATTCGGCCTGGCACGACTTCTTCGCGGACTACCGCCAGGCCCCCGGCGCCGCCGCGGCGAAGGGTGAGCCGGCGAAGGCCGCCCCCGCCGCGCCGGAGCCCGCCGTCGGGCAGGAGCCGGCCGCCACGGTCACCCAGCCGGCCGCGCCGACGGTCGAAAAGACGCCCGCGAAGCCGGCTCCGGCGAAGGCCGCGCCCGCCAAGGCCGCCGCGCCCGCCAATCCGGCCGCCAAGGCCGCCCCCGCGACGCCGGCCGCCGCCGGCGCCCAGACCACGCCGCTGCGCGGCGTCGCCGCGAAGATCGTCCAGAACATGGACGCCTCGCTGAGCGTGCCGACCGCGACCAGCGTCCGCGCCGTCCCGGCCAAGCTGCTGGTCGACAACCGGATCGTCATCAACAACCACCTCGCCCGCGGGCGGGGCGGCAAGGTCAGCTTCACCCACCTGATCGGGTACGCGCTGGTCCGGGCGCTGGTCGAGCACCCGGAGATGAACAACTCCTACGCCGAGGTCGACGGCAAGCCGGCGATGGCGCGTCCGGAGCACGTCAACCTGGGCATCGCGATCGACCTGGCCAAGCCGGACGGCAGTCGCGCGCTGGTGGTCCCGTCCATCAAGGGCTGCGAGCAGATGGACTTCCGGCAGTTCTGGCAGGCGTACGAGGACGTGGTCCGGCGTGCCCGCCGCAACGAGCTGACCATGGAGGACTACTCCGGCACCACGATCTCGCTGACCAACCCGGGCGGCATCGGCACGGTCCACTCGATCCCGCGCCTGATGACCGGGCAGAGCGCGATCATCGGCGTCGGCGCGATGGAGTACCCGGCGCCGTACCAGGGGATGAGCGAGAGCACCCTGGCCGAGCTGGCCGTCAGCAAGATCATCACGCTGACCAGCACGTACGACCACCGGATCATCCAGGGCGCGCAGTCCGGCGAGTTCCTCAAGGTGATGCACGAGCTGCTGCTCGGCGAGCGCGGCTTCTACGACCAGGTCTTCACCTCGCTGCGCATCCCGTACGAGCCGGTGCGTTGGATGCGGGACGTCGCGGTCGACTCCGAGGGCCAGATCAACAAGACCGCGCGGGTGCACGAGCTGATCCACGCGTACCGGGTGCGCGGCCACCTGATGGCCGACACCGACCCGCTGGAGTTCAAGATCCGCAAGCACCCGGACCTGGACGTCCTGGAGCACGGCCTGACCCTGTGGGACCTCGACCGGACCTTCCCGGTCAACGGGTTCGCCGGCAAGCAGCGGATGAAGCTGCGCTCGATCCTCGGCGTGCTGCGCGACTCGTACTGCCGCCGGGTCGGCATCGAGTACATGCACATCCAGGACCCGGAGGAGCGGCGCTGGATCCAGGAGCGGATCGAGCGCAAGTACGAGAAGCCGACCCCGGACGAGCAGAAGCACGTGCTCAACCGGCTCAACGCCGCCGAGGCGTTCGAGACCTTCCTGCAGACCAAGTACGTCGGCCAGAAGCGCTTCTCGCTGGAGGGCGGCGAGTCGCTGATCCCGCTGCTCGGCGAGGTGCTGGAGTGCTCCGCCGAGGCGGGGCTCGACGAGGTGGTCATCGGCATGGCCCACCGGGGCCGGCTGAACGTGCTGGCCAACATCGTCGGCAAGCCGTACGAGAAGATCTTCTCGGAGTTCGAGGGGCACCTCGACCCGCGCACCACGCAGGGCTCGGGCGACGTGAAGTACCACCTCGGCCAGAACGGCAAGTTCACCACCCCGGACGGCGAGCACGCCGTCAAGGTCTCGGTGGTGGCGAACCCGTCGCACCTGGAGGCCGTCGACCCGGTGCTGGAGGGCATCGTCCGGGCCAAGCAGGACCGGATCGACCTCAAGCTGGAGGGGTACACCGTGCTGCCGCTGGCGGTGCACGGCGACGCCGCCTTCGCCGGCCAGGGCGTGGTCGCCGAGACGCTGAACCTGTCCCAGCTGCGCGGCTACCGCACCGGCGGCACGGTGCACGTGGTGGTCAACAACCAGGTCGGCTTCACCACCGCCCCGGAGCACTCCCGGTCCAGCCTCTACAGCACCGACGTCGCCCGGATGATCCAGGCGCCGATCTTCCACGTCAACGGCGACGACCCCGAGGCCGTGGTCCGGGTCGCCCGGCTGGCGTTCGAGTACCGGCAGGCGTTCAACAAGGACGTCGTGATCGACATGGTCTGCTACCGCCGGCGCGGGCACAACGAGGGCGACGACCCGTCGATGTCGAACCCGCAGATGTACCAGATCATCGACTCGAAGCGGTCGGTCCGGAAGCTCTACACCGAGGAGCTGATCGGCCGGGGCGACATCACGGTGGAGGACGCGGAGGAGCTGCTGCGCGACTACCAGGCACAGCTCGAGCGGGTCTTCAAGGCCACGCGGGACGCCGCCTCGGCGCCGCGGCAGCTGGCCCGGCCGGCGCGCGAGGACGAGCCGGAGCCGCAGGTGGACACCGCCACCGACGCCTCCGTGATCAAGGCGATCGGCGAGGCGCACGTCAACCTGCCCGAGGGGTTCACCCCGCACAAGCGCATCCAGCAGCTGCTCGACCGGCGGGCCCGGATGTCCGTCGAGGGCAACATCGACTGGGGCTTCGGCGAGATCATCGCGTTCGGGTCGCTGCTGCACGACGGGGTCACCGTCCGGCTCGCCGGGCAGGACTCCCGCCGCGGCACCTTCGTGCAGCGGCACGCGGCGGTGGTCGACTCGAAGACCGGCGAGGACCACCTCCCGCTGAGCTCGCTCACCGGCGACGGCGCCCGGTCCCGGTTCTTCGTGCACGACTCCCTGCTCAGCGAGTACGCGGCGATGGGCTTCGAGTACGGCTACTCGGTGGAGAACCCGAACGCGCTGGTCTGCTGGGAGGCCCAGTTCGGCGACTTCGTCAACGGCGCCCAGTCGGTGATCGACGAGTTCGTCTCCTCCGGCGAGGTGAAGTGGGGCCAGCGCTCCGCGGTCACCCTGCTGCTGCCGCACGGCCACGAGGGCCAGGGCCCGGACCACACCTCCGGCCGGCCGGAGCGGTTCCTCCAGCTGTGCGCCGAGGACAACATGCGGGTGGCCATCCCGAGCACCCCGGCGAGCCACTTCCACCTGCTGCGTCGCCAGGCCCTGTCGCCGAAGCGCAAGCCGCTGGTGGTGTTCACGCCGAAGTCGCTGCTTCGGCACAAGCTCTGCGTCTCCCCGGTCGAGGACTTCACCACCGGCACCTTCCAGCCGGTGCTGCGGGACCCGGCCGCCCCGGCGCCGCAGCAGGTGAAGCGGGTGCTGCTCTGCTCGGGCAAGGTCTACTACGACCTGTTCCAGGCCCGGGCCGAGCGGGGCGTCACCGACACCGCGATCATCCGGATGGAGCAGCTCTACCCGCTGCCCGTCGAGGAGATCCGGGCGGCCCTGGCGCAGTACCCGAACGCCGAGGACTTCGCCTGGGTGCAGGAGGAGCCGGCCAACCAGGGCGCGTGGAGCTTCGTCGCGCTCAACCTGCTGGAGCACCTGTCCGACGTCCGGCTGCGCCGCATCTCCCGTCCGGCCGCCGCCGCCCCGGCGGTCGGCTCGGCCAAGATGCACGAGGTGGAGCAGAACGCGCTGCTCGAGGCGGCCCTGCCCCGCCCGTGACCTGACCGTACCGCCGACACCGGGGCAGCGACCGTGGGTCGCTGCCCCGGTCGCGTGGCGGTCCGTTCCTGAGAGGACCCACATGTACTTCACCGACCGCGGCATCGAGGAACTGGTCCAGCGCCGGGGCGAGGAGTCCGTCAGCATGGAGTGGCTCGGCGAGCGGCTGCGCGACTTCGTGGACCTGAACCCGGAGTTCGAGACGCCGATCGAGCGGTTCGCCACCTGGCTCGCCCGCCTCGACGACGACGAGGACTGATCCGACCCGTGCTCCCGCACGTGGGGCGTTTGATTTGTTCGTTTGCGCGACGGGTGACCGTTTGACCGGGTTTCGATCAATAGCGTCCGCTGCGAAGCTGGATCCAGGGCCGGCGAGGAGCCGCCGGCCAACCACCGCCAGCGCCAGGGAGGCCGCGATGGACCGCGAGCGCCCCAAGCCGCCGCAGGATGCGATGACCGTCCGCCGCCTCCGCCTCGGCATCGGATCCGTCGGTATCTCGCTGCCGGTCGTGCTGATCGTCGGGCATCTGATCGTCACCCGCCGGCCGACGCTGCTCGACTCGCTCAGCGGCTACTACCACACCGCGATGCGGGACATCTTCGTCGGCGCGATGTGCGCCGTCGGGGTGTTCCTGATCAGCTACCGCTACCGTCGGCTCGACGACGTGCTGGGCACGGTGGCCGGCGTGCTGGCCATCGTGGTGGCCCTGTTCCCCACCACGATGGGCGCGCCGGCCGGCACCGTCAGCGCTGCCGACCGGGCCACGGGGATGGTTCACCAGGCCGCCGCCGCGGCCCTGTTCCTGCTCCTCGCCGTCTTCTGCCTGTTCCTGTTCACCCGGCCCGACCGGGCCGGGGTGCCGCCCGGGCGGGCGGCGAACCGCTTCTACCGCGCCTGCGGAATGCTCATCCTGGTGGCCGTCGGGCTGGCGCTGGCCAGCACCGCGCTGCCCGCGGACGTACGCCACACCGTCAAGCCGGTGCTCTGGTGCGAGACCGTGGCCGTGCTCGCGTTCGGCGCCGCCTGGGTGGCCAGGAGCGAGGCCCTCTTCGCGGCGTCCCGCCCGCCCGAAGGCGCGCCGGAGGCCGGCCGGGAAGCCGCGCCCGCCCCGTCGTGATCCCGCAGGCCCCACGGCTCGGGTACGAGGACCCGGGCGGGGGGAACCGCGATCCACTAGCGTGAGGTCGTGGCGCGCAGCGTGTACCTGACCGGGGTGGGGGCGGGCGGTGGCAAGTCGACCGTCGCGCTCGGGCTGGCCGAGTTGCTGTCCCGGCAGGTCGAGCGGATCGGCGCGTTCCGGCCGCTGGTCCCCGGCCACGGCCCGGACCCGATCCTCGCCCTGCTGACCGAGCGCTACCGGATCGACCTGCCCATCGCGGAGCTGCACGGCGCGACGTACGCGGAGGCGGCCGCGCTGGTCGCCGACGGCCGGCGCGAGGAGCTGATCTCCCGGATCGTCCAGCGGTACCGGGACGTCGAGCGGCGCTGCCCGGCGGTGGTCGTGGTGGGCAGCGACTTCGCCGACGGCGGGGACGGCGCGGGCCCCCGCGAACTGGCGTTCAACGCCCGACTGGCCACCGAGTTCGGCAGTGTGGTGGTGCCCGTGATCGACGGCCTGGGGCAGGAGCCGGCGGCCGTCGCGGCGGCCGCGCGCGGGGCGTACCACGATCTGGACGAGCTCGGCGCGACGGTGCTGGCGGTGATCGCCAACCGGGTCCCCGGGCCGATGGCGCTGCCCGAGCTGCCCGTCCCCGCGTACACGATCCCCGAGGTGCCGACCGTTTCGGCGCCGACGGTGGCCGAGGTGGCGGCGGCGCTCGGCGCCACCCTGCTCGCCGGCGACGACGCGGCGCTCGCCCGGGACGTGCTCGACTACGTCGTCGGCGCGGCCCACGTGCCGACGCTGCTGGACCATCTGACCGACGGCGCGCTGGTCATCACCCCGGGCGACCGCGCCGACCTGCTGGTGGCGGCCGGCGCCGCGCACGTGGCCGGGCAGGTCTCCCTGGCCGGTCTGGTGCTCACCCTCGGCGAGCGCCCCGATCCCCGGGCGATGCGGCTGGTGGAGAAGCTGGGTACCGGGCTGGCCGTGCTGTCGGTGCCCAGCGACAGCTACGACACGGTGGCCGCGTCGAGCCGGATCGAGGGCCGGCCCAGCGCCGCCAACCCACGCAAGGTGGAGGCTGCGCTCGGCGTGTTCGAGGGCCGGGTGGACACCGTCGGCCTGGCCCGCCGGCTGCGGGTCAGCCGCTCCGAGCGGGTCACCCCGCTGATGTTCGAGTACGACCTGATCGACCGGGCCCGCGCCACCCACCGCCGGCTGGTGCTGCCCGAGGGGACGGAGGAGCGGATCCTGCGGGCGGCGGAGATCCTGCTGCGCCGGGGCGTCGCCGAGCTGACCCTGCTGGGCCGACCCGACGACGTCGCCCGGCGCTCCCGGGAGCTGGGCGTCGACCTGGCCGGCGCGGCCGTGGTCGACCCGGCGGCCAGCGACTGGCGCGACGGCTTCGCCGAGGAGTACGCGCGGCTGCGCGCCCACCGCGGCGTGCCGGTCGACCTGGCGTACGACGTGGTGGCCCAGCCGAACTACTTCGGCACGATGATGGTGCACGCCGGGCACGCCGACGGAATGGTCTCCGGGGCCACCCACACCACGGCGGCCACCATCCGGCCGGCGTTCGAGATCATCCGCACCGTGCCGGGCGTGACGGTGGCCTCCAGCGTCTTCTTCATGCTGCTCGCCGACCGGGTGCTCGTGTACGGCGACTGCGCGGTCAACCGCGACCCCGACGCCGCCCAGCTCGCCGACATCGCGATCTCCTCCGCCGGCACCGCCGCCCGGTTCGGCGTCGAGCCGCGAGTGGCGATGCTGTCGTACTCGACCGGAACCTCCGGGGCGGGCGCCGACGTGGAGAAGGTGGCGGCGGCCACCGAGCTGGTCCGTGAGCGCCGCCCGGGCCTGCTGGTCGAGGGCCCGATCCAGTACGACGCCGCGATCGACCCCCGGGTGGCGGCCACCAAGCTGCCCGGCAGCCCGGTGGCCGGGCGGGCGACCGTGTTCGTCTTCCCCGACCTGAACACGGGCAACAACACGTACAAGGCGGTGCAGCGCTCGGCCGGGGCGGTGGCCGTCGGGCCGGTCATGCAGGGCCTGCGGCGGCCGGTCAACGACCTGTCCCGGGGCGCCAGCATCCCCGACATCGTCAACACGGTGGCGATCACCGCCATCCAGGCCGCCGGGCAGCCGTCGTGAGCCGGGTGCTCGTCCTCAACTGCGGGTCGTCGTCGGTGAAGTACCGGCTCTACGACGGGGAACAGACCCTGGACCACGGCACGATCGAGCGGGTCGGCGAGCCGGGCGGCGACGCGGGCGACCACGGGACGGCGGTTCGTCGGATCCTCGCCCGGCTGGACCTGGCCGGCCTGGCCGCGGTCGGGCACCGGGTGGTGCACGGCGGGCGACGCTTCTCGGCGCCGGCACTGGTCGACGACGCCGTGCTCGCCGCGATCGAGGACCTGGTCCCGCTCGCCCCGTTGCACAACCCGGCGAACCTGGCCGGCATCCGGGTGGCGCGGGCGGCGCTGCCGGACGTGCCGCAGGTCGCCGTCTTCGACACCGCGTTCCACCACACGCTGCCCGAGGCCGCCGCGACGTACGCGATAGACCTGGCCACCGCGCGGCGGTACGGCATCCGCCGGTACGGCTTCCACGGCACCTCCCACGCGTACGTCTCCCGGCGCACCGCCGAACTGCTCGGCCGGCCGTACGCCGAACTGAACGTCATCACCCTGCACCTGGGCAACGGGGCCAGCGCCTGCGCGGTCGCCGGCGGGCGCAGCGTGGCCACCTCGATGGGAATGTCCCCGCTGGAGGGGCTGGTGATGGGCACCCGCAGCGGCGACCTCGACCCGGCCGTCGTGTTCCATCTGCGCCGCGAGGGCGAGCTCACCGTCGACCAGATCGACGACCTGCTCAACCACCGCAGCGGCCTGCTGGGCCTCACCGGCGTCAACGACATGCGCGAGGTGCTGGCCCGCCGCGACGCCGGGGACCCGGCGGCGACTCTCGCCTTCGACGTCTACTGCCGGCGGATCACCGGGTACGTGGGGGCGTACTACGCCCTGCTCGGGCGGGTCGACGCGGTCACCTTCACGGCCGGGGTGGGCGAGCGGGCCGCCCCGGTGCGGGCCGCCGCGCTGGCCGGCCTGGACCGGCTCGGCATCAGGATCGACCCGGGGCGCAACGAGGGCACGGGCGACCGCGTCGTCTCCCCCGACGGCGCCGAGGTCGCCGTGTGTGTGATCACCACCGACGAGGAACTGGAGATCGCCCGGGAGACCCGCGCGGTGGTGTCGGGCCGCTGACCCCGCGGCGGGCCGGGCGCGGCTGCGGGCCGGCGGGCCCGCTCAGCTCAGGGCCAGCCAGGCGGCCACGGCCACCAGCAGCACCACGACCACCACGACGCCGGCGACCAGCGGCGCGCGGGACGCGGCGGCCGGCGCATCGGCCTCCGGGGCATGGGCGAAGGCGCGGAACTGCTCGGTGTCGCCGCTCGGGTCCACGTACTCAGGCATGGCGCCGACCCTAGTGAACGGCCGCCACCTGGGCCGACCCCTGCGCGCCGGCGCGGCGCGGAACCGCCGGATCGGCCGAGCGGCCCCGACCGGGTGGCGTTCCGGACCGGTCCGGACGGCGGGGCCGCACCGGGTCCTCGGCCACCTACCGTGGCATCCGTGGGGGTACGACGGCTGGTCGCCGTGGCTGCGACGGCGCTGCTGCTGACCGGCTGCGGTGCGGCCACCGCCGCCACCTCCACCGTGCCGCCGGCCCGGCCCGCGCCCACCGTGGCGTACCCGGTCGGGACGCGAACCTTCACCCTCGACCCGGCCGGGCCGCGTCCGCTGCCGGTGACCGTCTGGTACCCGGCCGGCCGGGGCGGGGTCGCGGCGGGCCGCTT
Source organism: Micromonospora sp. NPDC048830 (assembly GCF_043198215.1). Taxonomy (NCBI): domain Bacteria; kingdom Bacillati; phylum Actinomycetota; class Actinomycetes; order Micromonosporales; family Micromonosporaceae; genus Micromonospora; species Micromonospora sp. NPDC048830. The sequence goes on along the minus strand of NZ_JBICUP010000002.1, from coordinate 327,798 downwards.
TCCCGTCGTCGTGTTCAGCCACGGGCTGGACAGCCTGCCCGAGCTGCACGCCCCGCTGGCCACCCGGTGGGCGGCCGCCGGGTTCGTGGTCGCCGCGCCGGCGTACCCGCACACCCGGCGCGGGGCGGCCCGGTTCACCCGGGCGGACGTGCGTAACCAGCCCGCCGACGCCTGGCGGCTGATCCGGCACCTGGTCCGGCTCGACGCCGGCCGGGGCGACCCGCTGGCCGGCCACCTGGACGTCGCCCGCTTCGCGGCGGCCGGGCACTCGGCGGGCGGCTTCACCACCGCCGGGATGTTCGCCTCCGGGCACTCGCCCCGGCTCCGGGCGGGCATCGTGATCGCCGGGGGCGGGCTGCCCGGTGCCTTCGCCGGGGCCGCCGCGCCGCTGCTGTTCGTGCACGGGGACGCGGACCCGATCGTCCCGGCGGCCGTCGGCCGCGCCGCGTACGACCGGACGCCCGGCCCGGCCGCGTTCCTCGCCCTGCCCGGCCGGGGTCACGGCGAGTACCTGGCCCCCGGCGACCGGGACTTCCCCCGGGTCCTCGCCGCCACCACGGACTTCCTCCGCTGGGCCCTCTACGCCGACCGGGCCGCCCTCCGCAGCCTTCCGGCGGAGCGGAAGGACCCCTTCTCGACGCCTCCGGTGTAGGAGGGTCCGCTCTCCCGGGCGGCCGGGCCGCGGCGGGCGGCGACGCCGGCCGGCACCCGCCCGAGGCGAGGCACAATCGGGTCCATGCGCCGCCGCCGTTCCGCCGCCCTGCTGCCCGCCACCCTGCTGCTCGCCGCCGGCCTGGCCGGCTGCTCGGGCGACGCCGGGCCGGCCAGGCGCGCCGCGCCGCCCGTGGAGTCGCCGAAGGCCACCGCCCCGGCGCCCCGGGCGCCCGATGGCAGCGCCCCGGGCGAGCCCTTCGCCGTCGGCGTACGCCAGCTGAAGCTGAACCGCGACGGCGACCGGCCGCTACCGGTGACCGTCTGGTACCCGGCCCGGGGCGCGGCGGGCGGAGCGGCGGAACGGCCGGCGGCCCCGGCCGCGGGGCGGTTCCCCGTCGTCATGTTCAGCCACGGGCTGGGCGGGCGGCCGGACGACTACGCCACCCTGCTCACCCGCTGGGCGGCGGCGGGCTTCGTGGTGGCCGCGCCGGCCTTCCCGCACACCGCCCGGGGCACCGACGGCAACGTGCTGGACGTGCTCAACCAGCCCGCCGACGTGTCGTACGCGCTGACGAAGGTGCTCGCCCTCGACGCGACGGCCGGCGACCCGCTGCGCGGCCGGCTGGCCACCGAACGGGTGGCCGCGGCGGGGCACTCGGCCGGCGGGGTGACCACGATCGGGCTGTTCACGGCCGGGCGGGACGACCGGCTGGACGCCGGGGTGGTCTTCGCCGGCACGGCGCTGGGGGTGGGCACCGCCTTCGCCGGGGCCGCCGCGCCGCAACTGTTCGTGCACGGGGAGGCCGACGAGGTGGTCGCCTACGCGGCCGGCCGGGCGGCGTACGACAAGGTGCCCTGGCCCAAGGCGATGCTGAGCCTGCCGAAGGGCGACCACGGGCGGGCGCTGCTCACCGACGGCGCCGCCCTGCGGGTCGTCTCGGACACCACCGTCGAGTTCCTCCGCTGGACGCTGTACGGGGACGCGGCGGCCAGACGCCGGCTCCCGACCGACGCGGCCCGGGGCGGGCTCGCCACCCTCGACGACCACCTGTAGGGAGGGCTCTCCCGCGCCTCCGGTGGAGAAGGGCCGCCCTCCCGCCGCCCGCGGCCGGTGCGGCGCACCGCGCCGGGCGGTCACGCCGTGTGGTCGATGACGATCTTGCCGAAGACCTCGCCGGAGGCCAGTCGGGCGAATCCCTCCTCGATCCGGCTGAACGGCACCACGCTGTCCACCACCGGGCGCACGTCGTGCTCGGCGCAGAACGCCAGCAGCTCGGTCAGCTCGCCGGGGGTGCCCATCGACGTGCCGAGGATCTCCAGCTGCATGGCGAAGACCCGCCGCAGGTTGACCTTCGGCTCGTACCCGGCGGTCGCCCCGGAGACCACGATGCGCGCATGCGGCGCGGCCGACTTGAGGGAGTGGTCGAAGGTGGCCGCCCCGACCGTCTCGATCACGACGTCGACCCGCTCGGGCAGCCGGGCGCCGGGCTCCAGGGCCGTCGCCCCCAGCTCCGTGATCCGCTCGCGCTTGGCGGCGTCGCGGCTGGTCGCGTACACCCGCTTGCCGAGCGCGACGGCGAGCGCGACGGCCGCGGTGGCCACGCCACCCCCGGCGCCCTGGACCAGCACCGCCTCGGCGTCGGCGACCCGCCCCTTGGTGGTGAGCATCCGCCAGGCGGTGAGCCACGCGGTGGGCAGGCACGCGGCGTCCGTCGCGGACACGCCGGCCGGCAGGGGCAGCAGGTTCATCCGGGGTACGGCGACCCGCTCGGCGAAGGTGCCGGGGAAGTGCTCGGAGAGGATGGACATCCCGCGCGGGTCGCCCGGGTCGGCGACCAGCGGGTAGACCACGACCTCGGCGCCGTCCGGGTCCACCCCGACGGCGTCGCAGCCGAGGATCATCGGCAGCCGGTCGGCGCCGAGCCCGACGCCGCGCAGGGACCAGAGGTCGTGGTGGTTGAGCGAGCTGGCCACCACCCGCACGGTCACCCAGTCGTCCTCGGGGTGGGTCGGCTCGGGGCGCTCGCCGACGGTCAGCGCGGCGAGCGGGTTGTCGGCGTCGAGGCTCGACGCGAAGGCAGCACGCATGATCGGCACCGTAACAAGGGAAGTGGGCGACAAGAAGGGGCCCGGCCCACACGGCGGGCCCCTTCTTCCGGGTCAGGCGCGGGCGACGCCGTCGCGGCGGGCGGCCTCGGCGACGGCCTCGGCGACCGCCGGGGCGACCCGGGGGTCCAGCGGGGACGGCACGATCGCGTCGGCGGTGAGCGTCTCGGCGACCACGTTGGCGATCGCGTCGGCGGCGGCCACCTTCATCCCGTCGGTGATCCGGGTGGCCCGGGCGTCGAGGGCCCCCCGGAACACGCCGGGGAACGCCAGCACGTTGTTGATCTGGTTCGGGTAGTCGCTGCGGCCGGTGGCCACCACCGCGACGTGCCGGGCGGCCACCTCGGGGTGCACCTCGGGGGTCGGGTTGGCCAGCGCGAAGACGATGCCGCCCGGGGCCATCCCGGCCACCGCCGCCTCCGGGATCTGCCCGCCGGAGACCCCGATCAGCACGTCCGCGCCGCGCAGCGCCTCGCCGATGTCGCCCTGTCGGCCCTCGGCGTTGGTGTCCGCCGCGAGCCCCGCCTTGCCGCCCGTGAGGTCGGTGCGGTGCCGCCCGATGATCCCCTTGGAGTCGCAGACCACCACCCGGTCGGGGTCCACCCCGCCGGCGATCAGCATCCGGGTCACCGCCACCCCGGCGGCCCCCGCCCCGCTGACCGCGACCCGCAGGTCGCCGAGCTTGCGGTTGAGCAGGGTGGCCGCGTTGCGCAGGGCGGCGAGCACGACGATCGCGGTGCCGTGCTGGTCGTCGTGGAAGACGGGGATGGGCAGCGCCTCGTCGAGCCGGCGCTCCACCTCGAAGCAGCGCGGCGCGCTGATGTCCTCCAGGTTGATGCCGCCGAACGAGGGCGCGAGGGCCGTCACCACCGCCACGATCTCGTCCACGTCCTGGGTGTCCAGGCAGACCGGCACCGCGTCCACGCCGCCGAACTGCTTGAACAGCACCGCCTTGCCCTCCATCACGGGCAGCGCCGCGCGCGGGCCGATGTTGCCCAGGCCGAGCACGGCCGACCCGTCGGTCACCACGGCGACGGTGTGCGCGGCCCAGGTGTAGTCGTCGGCGAGGGCGGGGTCGGCGGCGATCGCCTCGCACACCCGGGCCACCCCGGGGGTGTACGCGAGGGAGAGGTCGTCGCGGCTGGTCAGCGGCACGGTCGACGTGACGGCCATCTTGCCGCCGGCGTGCAACCGGAAGACGGGATCGGCGGGATCCACGGTGGACGAAGACATGGTGACTCCAGAATCTGTCGAGCAGACGAGGCGGCCGCCGCGGACGCGAGGTGGGGCGAGGAGCGGCGGTGACGCGGCGCGGGGGGTCACCCGGGCACCTGCCGAGTGTAGTGTCGGCGGTGCCTCCGAAGTGTGAGTAGGGTCATAACTTACGGGCGCGCGAAGAGACGCGGTCGAGGCCAGTAGCGGGCCACGACCCGGCCCTGCACGTCGGCCACGCCGTACGCCCGGGAATCGTCGGTCACCAGGGCGTTGTCGCCGCGTACCCACCAGCCGCCGTCCTCGGGGCGGACCGCGCGCTTGACGACGAGCAGGTCCGGGCGGGCGCGGAAGACCGCGACCACCAGGTCACCCGGGCGGACGGGGCGCCCGCCGCGCCGCACCAGCAGCGCGTCGCCGTGCCGCAGCGTGGGGGCCATGGACGGGCCGGTCACCAGCACCGCCGCGAGCGGCCCTCGCAGCCGGTCGGCGGCGCGGGGTTCGTCGGCGCGCACGGGTTTCACCTCCACGCCTCCGGGGAGCATCTCCAGGAGTAATGTCATCTTGGATCATCGCAAACATCCCATGGAGGACCCTGATGCGCCTTCCCCGCATCCTCACGCCGCGTGTGACCGTCAGCGCCCACTGCGACCTTCCGTGCGGCGTGTACGACCCGGCGCAGGCCCGGATCGAGGCCGAGTCGGTCAAAATGATCTGCGAGAAGTACCAGGCGAACACCGACCCCGAGTTCCGCACCCGGGCGATCATCATCAAGGAGCAGCGGGCCGAGCTGGTCAAGCACCACCTGTGGGTGCTCTGGACCGACTACTTCAAGCCGCAGCACTTCGAGAAGTACCCGCACCTGCACGCGCTGTTCAACGAGGCCACCAAGCTGGCCGGCGCGGCCGGCGCCAAGGGCGCCACCGACCCGGCGAAGGCCGACCAGCTGCTGCAGAAGATCGAGGAGATCTCGAAGATCTTCTGGGAGACCAAGCAGGCGTGACCCTGCCCGTCCAGGCTCCGACCGTACGGCCGGCACGTCCCGACGACGTGCCGGCCGTCGTCGCCATGGTGCACGAGCTGGCCGAGTACGAGCGCGCACCCGACCAGTGCCACCTCACCGCCGAGCAGCTCTCCGCCGCCCTCTTCGGCCCGGCCCCGGCTATCTACGGCCACGTGGCCGTGGACGACGCCGACCGGCCGCTCGGCTTCGCCCTGTGGTTCCTCAACTTCTCCACCTGGGCCGGGGGCGGCCCGCTTCTACGCCTCGATCGGCGCCACCGTGCTGGACGAGTGGGTGCCGTACCGGCTGGCCGGGCCGGCGTTGACCGAGCTCGCGGCCCAGGTGGGGCGCCCGGCGGCCGGTTCGTCGTCCCCGGCGGGCGCCGCGCCCGCCCACCCGACCGCCTGAGCGGGTAGAGTCCCGCACCGGGGGGATGAGGCGTGACTCAACTGACCGGCCAGCCAGCGACCGACGACGACGTCGTGCACCTCACGGTGCCCGCCGACGGCGGCTATCTCGGCGTGCTCCGCACCGCCACGGCCGGTCTCGCCGCCCGTCTCCAGTTCGCCCTCGACGAGATCGAGGACCTGCGGATCGCGGTGGACGAGGCGTGCGCGATGCTGCTCGCGGTCGCCACGCGGGACGCCGAACTGGAGTGCCGGTTCACGGTGACGGACGACGCGCTCACCGTCGAGGTGACCGTCCCGACCGTGCGGGGCGCGACGCTGCCCTCGGAGTCGTCCTTCGCCTGGAAGGTGCTGACCGCGCTCACCACGGCCGCCGCAGCGGACGCCGCGAACGGCCGGGCCACCATCTCCCTGCTGACCCGCCGCGCCTCCGGCTACTGACGCCCCCTGACCCGCTCCCGCCCCGCGCCCCCGCTCCCCACCCGCGCGATCTTGCAGTTTCTGCCCCGGCAAACCGAGGCATACGCCGCGTAACGAGGGCCCACAAGTGCAAGATCGCGGCGGGAGGGTCGGAGGCAGCGGGGCCGCGGGGTCAGAAGCCGAGGGCGCGGGTGGTCGGCGGGCTCACCAGCAGCGCGCTGACGCCGACGCCAAGTGCCATCAGCGGCACGCCCAGCCAGCCCAGCCCGCCCTGGATCATGTACCAGCCCACCGGCAGCAGCATGAGCTGGAGGACGATCGCCGGGGCGCGGGCCCCGGCCCGGCGCCCGCCCAGCGCGCCGCCGAGCGCCCAGAGCGCGGCGGCGCCCCCGCCGGCGAACGCGGTCACCAGCAGCGCCGACGGCAGGTCGGTGGTGTCGGCGGTGAGGTCGGCCCAGACCAGCCAGACGGCGACCAGGCCGAGGGCGACCGCCTCCGCCCGCAGCAACCGGACCGCCCAGGCGAGCGTGGTCGGATTCGGGTCAGGGTCGATGGTCACGGGCGACACGATACCGGTGGCGGCGCGCGGTACAGTGCCGCCCATGCGGGCCGTCCTGGTCGTCAATCCGAAGGCCACCACCACGAGCGAGCGCAGCCGGGACGTCCTGGTCCGGGCGCTGCGCAGCGAGGTCGACCTCGCCGTGCGGTACACCCGACGGCGGGGCCACGCCACCGATCTCGCCCGGGAGGCGGCCGAGGAGGGCGTCGACCTGGTGGTCACGCTCGGTGGCGACGGCACGGTGAACGAGGTGGTGAACGGCCTCATGACGGCCGAGCCGCCGACCATCCGCACCGGGACGACTCCGGCCGAGCGGCTGCCGGCGCTGGCCACCGTCCCCGGCGGGTCGACGAACGTGTTCGCCCGGGCGCTCGGGCTGCCCCGGGAGTGGCCCGAGGGCACCAGCATGATCCTGGAGGGGCTGCGGCTGGGCCGGTCCCGGACGATCGGCCTGGGGAGGGCCGACGGCCGCTACTTCACGTTCTGCGCGGGCTTCGGCATCGACGCCGCCGTGATCCGCCGGGTCGAGCAGGCCCGCCGCCGGGGGCGGGTCTCCACCCCGGCGCTCTACCTCCGCTCGACGGCGAGCCAGTACCTCCTGGGTTCGGAACGCCGGCACCCGACCATCACCTTGGAGCGGCCGGGCGAGTCGGCCGAGGCCGGGCTGGGCACCGTCATCGTGCAGAACACCGCGCCCTGGACGTACGTGGGCGAGCGGGAAATCAACCCGAACCCGCAGGCGTCGTTCGATCTCGGATTGGACGTGCTGGCGATGCGGCAGCTACGGGTGGTGAGTACGACACGGACAGTCACCCAGTTCTTTTCCCGGAACCCTGATCCGCGGGGCCGTCAGGTGCTGCGGCTGCACGACCTGGCCGAGTTCACCCTGCTCGCGAGCCGTCCGCAGGCCTTCCAGCTGGACGGGGACTATCTCGGTGAGCGGGAGAAAGTCAGATTCACATCCATTCCCGCCGCACTGAGAGTAATCTGCTAGGTCTCGGGTACAGCCATCGATCGGAGCGGTCCCCCACACCGCGGCCGGCGCTGGCCGCGACACCGAGGCGAGGTGCCGGAAATGTCAGCAATGTCACCGAGACTGTACTATATTGATCCGCGACTGTGGCAAGGCGGGCGACCGGATCTTCCGGGAACCCGGACAAAAGGGTCGTGAGCTTGCTCACCGCGCGGAGTTTTTCCGAGCGTCACCCTTGACATTGCGTGGGTTCGTGAAAGTATTCACAAGCGAACTTGAGTTACCGGGACATTGCCTGGATATGCTCAGCACGTTGAGCCGTTTCGAGCAGGTCCCAGGGGCCGCAAGAGCCTGCTCACGCAGCGCCGAATTGATGGACGCGAACCGTCACCATCGGCGTGCGGACGCATATAGGAAAAGCACCAAAGCAATATCTGCCACCCATCCAGAATGAGGAGTGTTGCCGCCATGGACTGGCGCCACGATGCCGTCTGCCGCGACGAGGACCCGGAGCTGTTCTTCCCGATCGGGACGTCCGGGCCGGCCCTGCTGCAGGTGGAGCAGGCGAAGGCCGTCTGCCGGCGCTGCCCGGTGACCGACCAGTGCCTGCAGTGGGCACTGGAGTCCGGTCAGGACGCCGGCGTCTGGGGCGGGATGAGCGAGGAGGAGCGGCGCGCCGTCAAGCGCCGCGGCGGCCTCCGGGTGCTTCGCGCTCACTCCGCCTGACCACCGCACCACGCTGCTCCACGCCCCGGCAGGGCTAGACCCCGCCGGGGCGTCGCGCTGTCCGGGCGCCGTACGACGGCCGCGTACATCGCCCAGGCCGCGCCCGATCGGGCGACGGCAACGTGGTCGGTGACACAGGCCCGTCGGGCGCAGCCAGATCGCGCCGCGCACTCACGCCGCAGACTCGGCGGCCACCCGGCGCAGCACCAGATCGACCAGCTCCGGGGCGTCGGTGAGCGGCCCGGCCACCGTCGCCGCGCCGGCCGCCCGGGCGTCCGCCACCACCGCGTCGTGGAAGAGGCCGGGGGCCAGGAAGTACGCCGACACGGCGACCCGGCGGGCCCCCGCCGCGCGCAGCCGGGCCACCGCGGTCCCCACCGCAGGCGGGGCGGCCGAGGCGTACGACACCCGGCAGGGCACGCCGTACGCGGCGCCGAGGGCCGCCGCCACCCGCCCCACGGACGCACGCGCCCGGGCGTCCCGGGTGCCCGCGGCGGCCAGCACGAGGGCGTCGAAGGGGTCCGGTCCCGCCTCGGTCAGCCGCCGCCGCAGCCCGGCCAGCAGCCCCGGATCGACCACCCCGTCGGCGGGGCCGAGCACGTCGCAGACGCGTACGGCCAGCGGCGGCCCCGACTCACGCGCCGCCGCGACGGCCGCCGGCACGTCGACCCGCCGGTGGTACGCGGCGGTGAACAGCAACGGCACCACCACGGCCCGGGGGTGACCGGCCTCCGCCAGCGACCGCAGCACGGCCGTCGGCCCGGGGTCGGTGTGGTCCAGCCAGCTCGCCCGGACCGGAATGCCCGGTCGGGCGGCGGCGACCGCGCGGGCGAGCGCCCTGGTCGCCGCGGCCGCCCGGGGGTCCCGGCTGCCGTGCGCGACCAGCACGACCGGCTCCGGCACGGCCGCGCCGACCGGCCCCGGACCGAGCGGGCCCGGGGCGGTCGCCGCGGGGACGGACGGGGCCACGGCGAACGGTGCCGCGCCGGCCGGGACCGCCGGGGCCCGGACAGCCGGCTTTGCCGCGTCCGGGGCCGACGGCGGCGCCGCGGTCAGAGGTGCAGCCCGCACTCGGTCTTCTCGAACATCGCCCACCGGCCGGCCCGCGGGTCCTCCCCCGCCCTGGTGCGCCGGGTGCAGGGCCAGCAGCCGATCGAGCCGTAGCCCCGGCGGAACAGCTCGTTGACCGGGATGTCGTGACGTGCGATGTAGGCGTCCACGTCGGCCTGCTTCCAGGCGGCGATCGGATTCACCTTCACCTTGCCCCGGCGGGCGTCGTACGTCACCACCGGCGTGTTGGCGCGGGTCGGCGACTCGTCCCGGCGCAGCCCGGTGGCCCAGGCGTCGTACCCGGTCAGGGCCCGCTCCAGCGGCTCCACCTTGCGCAGCTGGCAGCAGTCGTCCGGCGACCGGTTGAACAGCCGGGGCCCGTACTCGCCGTCCTGCTGGCCCACGGTGAGCCGGGGGCGGATCGAGCGGACGTTCACCGGCAGCCGGCGGGCCACCTCGTCGCGCACCCTCAGCGTCTCCGGGAAGTGCAGCCCGGTGTCGAGGAAGACCACGTCCACGCCGGGCGCGACGCGGGAGACCAGGTGGGCCACGACGGCGTCCGCCATCGAACTGGTCACGCAGAACCGGTCGCCGAACGTCTCCGCCGCCCAGCGGGCGATCTCCAGCGCCGGCGCCCCCTCCAGCTCGCGACCCGCCTCCTCGGCCAGGGCACGCAGTTCCTCCGGGCCGCGGCGGCCCGACTCGGCCGGGCTCGGCTCGCCGGGCCCGACCAGCCCGAGGTCGACGGCGGAGACGAGCCCGCCGCTCCGCGCACTCACCGGTGCTGGCCTTTCGTTCGCGACTGCGGGGCTCGCGAGCTCACTCCTCGCGCTCACCGGTGCTGGCCTTTCGTTCGCGACTGCGGGGCTCGCGAGCTCACTCCTCGCGCTCACCGGGCCACCGCCCGGCTGAGCAGACCCGTGAACCGCACGGTGAAGACCCGGGCGCAGGCGTGGCACTCCCACGCGCCGTGCCCGGCCTCGCTCGGACGTAGGTCCTCCTCCCCGCAGTACGGGCAGTACAGCGGCACCGAACGGGTTTCGCTCATCGCGACACCTCGCTTCGCTCGGCGTCGCGACGAAGCTCCACCACGCTGGGCCTGCCGGTTCGCTCGCTACGCTCGCTCATCGGAGTTCCTCCTCGTCGACCCTGATCACCCAGTTGGCGAACGTCTCCCCGGTGGTCCGGCCGGCCAGGTAGCGCCGGGCCAGCCGCTCCACGTACTCGGGAAGCTCGTCCGCGGTGGTCTTCAGACCGCGCAGCTTGCGGCCGAAGCCGGCCGTCTGCCCCTGCGCCATGCCCAGGCCGCCGCCCAGGTGCACCTGGAAGCCCTCGACCTGCCGGCCGTCCGGGCCGACCACGAGCTGGCCCTTCAGGCCGATGTCGGCGACCTGGGTGCGGGCGCAGGCGTTGGGGCAGCCGTTGAGATGGATGGAGATGTCCGCGTCGAAGTCGCGCAACCGCTCCTCCAGGCGGGCCACCAGCTCCTCGCCGCGCGCCTTCGTCTCGACGATGGCCAGCTTGCAGTACTCGATCCCGGTGCAGGCCATCGTGCCGCGCCGCCAGGCCGACGGCCGGGCCTCCAGGCCGATCCCGCGCAGCGCCGTCACCAGCGAGTCGGTCCGCTCCGGCGCCACGTCGAGCACCAGCAGCTTCTGGTACGGCGTGAGCCGCACCCGGCCGCTGCCGTGCGCCTCGACGACGTCGGCGAGCTGGGCGAGCTGGGCGCCGGAGACGCGGCCGACCACCGGGGCCGCGCCGACGAAGTTGCGCCCGTCGCGCTGCTGGTGCACGCCGATGTGGTCGATCGGCCTGTCGGGCAGCTCCGGGGCGGGGCCGTCGAGCAGGGCCCGCCCCAGGTACTCCTTCTCCAGCACCTCGCGGAAGCGCTCCACACCCCAGTCCGCGACCAGGAACTTCAGCCGGGCCCGGCTGCGCAGCCGGCGGTAGCCGTAGTCGCGGAAGATCCCCACCACGCCCGCCCAGACGTCCGGCACCTCGGCCAGCGGGACCCACACGCCGAGCCGCTTGGCCAGCATCGGGTTGGTGGACAGGCCGCCACCGACCCAGAGGTCGAAGCCGGGGCCGTGGTCGGGGTGGTCGACGCCGAGGAACGCGATGTCGTTCGCCTCGTACGGGGTGTCGACCAGCCACGAGATCGAGGTCTTGAACTTGCGCGGAAGGTTGGAGTACTGCTTGTCGCCGACGTACCGCTCGACGATCTCGTCGATCGCCGGGGTCGGGTCGAGCACCTCGTCCCGGGCCACCCCGGCGACCGGGCTGCCCAGCACGACCCGCGGGCAGTCGCCGCACGCCTCGGTGGTCTGCAGGCCGACCGCCTCCAGCCGGCGCCAGATCTCCGGCATGTCCTCGATCCGGATCCAGTGGTACTGGATGTTCTGCCGGTCGGTGATGTCGGCGGTGTCCCGGGCGAACTCCCGGGAGATGTCGGCCACGACCCGGAGCTGGGCCAGGGTGAGCTCGCCGCCGTCCACCCGGACCCGGAGCATGAAGAACTCGTCCTCCAGCTCGTGCGGCTCCAGCACGGCGGTACGCCCGCCGTCGATGCCCTCGCGACGCTGGGTGTAGAGCCCCCACCAGCGGAACCGACCGCGCAGGTCCTGCGGGTCGATCGAGGCGAAACCCCGGTGGGCGTAGATGGTCTCGATCCGCGCCCGGACGTTCAGCGGGTTGTCGTCCTTCTTCATCCGCTCGTTGGGGTTGAGCGGCTCGCGGTGGCCGACCGCCCACTGTCCCTCGCCGCGGGGGCGGCGGGGTGCCCGTGCCGCGGGCGCCGCGGGAGCGTCGGGCCGGGCGGGGGTGCTGCTGAGCGCCATCGCGGCGTCCTCCGTTGTCTGCTGTGCCTCGGCGGCGCGGGCGCGACGGCCGGCCCGTGGGACGGGCCGTGAGACGGCGATGTCGGATCGGCCGGCGCGGAGCGCACCCGAGACAGGTGGGTCGGGCGTCGTCAGTGGGCCGGACAGATGGCGCTACGCACGCGGCCGTAGTCGACGTGGCGACGGGCCACGAAGCGACGGACGATGGCGGCGAGCATGCGGCCATGCTCCCACATCTCCGGGGCCCTTCCAATGGCCCAGTGTGCGATCCCACATCACGGACCGTCGATGACGTGGACACTCCTCGCCCGGGCACCCCGTGCAGGCGGCCAGGTCAGGTACCCCGGCACTCGCCCGGCGGCGGTTCGGCCTCCCACCACACGCGGGTGTGCGAGGCTCTGGACGTGGCCGAAATGCCTGGAAGGCTGCATCACATACCGGTTTGTCGGCCCCGGCGAAGCCGGCCGGGACGGGCGTGAACGGCGGACGGGCGGCGGGCCGGGCCGCACCCGCCCCGCCGCGGCCGGTCCCGGTCTGGGTGGTTCCCGCCCTGCTCACGTTGGCCGTCACCCTGACGGGGGTCAACGGGGCGCAGCCGTGGCGGGACGAACTGGCGACGTGGAGCGCCGCGACCCGGTCGCCGGCCGGGCTGGCCCGGATGGCGGGCACCATCGACGCCGGCACCGTGCCGTACTACCTGCTCATGCACGGCTGGCTGGCGCTGACCGGCGACTCGGCGACCGCGCTGCGGCTGCCGTCCGTGCTGGCCATGGCCGGGGCGGCCGGGCTGACCGCCGTACTCGGCGAACGGCTGCTCGGACAGCGCGCCGGGCTGGCCGGCGGGCTGCTGTTCGCGGCCGTCCCCGGCACCTCCCGGTACGCCCAGGAGGCCCGCCCGTACGCGTTCGTCGCCCTGTTCGCGGTGCTGGCTACCCTGCTGCTGGTCCGGGCGCTCGACCGCCCCGGGTGGCGCGCCTGGGCCGCCTACGCCGCCGCCGTCACGGCGCTCGGCCTGGCGCACCTGGTCGCGCTCGGCCTGCTCGCCGCGCACGCCGTCGCCGTGCTCGCCCGGCGCGTTCGAGGGGCGGCACCTCGGGCCGGAGCAGCGCACAGCCGGGCCAGGGCAACGCCCAGCCGGGCAGCGGACGACCCGGCCAGCCGGCCAGCGGACGACCCAGCTGCGGACGACCCGGCCAGGGCAGCGCACAGCCGGGCCGGACCAGCCGGGCGCCGGGGCCGGCCGCTGCGGGGCTGGCTGACCGCGCTCGCCCCGGCGGCGGCCGTGCTGGCCCCGCTGGCGCTGCTGTCCGCCGGGCAGCGGGGCCGGCAGCTCGACTGGGTGGACCCGGCCCGCCTGGCCGACCTCGCCGCGCTGCCCGGCGCCCTGGCGCGCGCCGGCGCGGTGGGCGGGTTGCTGCTCGGCCTCGCCGTACTCGGGGCGGTCCGCGCGGGCCGGCGTGCCCTGCTGCCCGCCGCCGGGGTGGCGCTGCCGACGCTGCTGCTCTTCGTGGCCGGGCTGGCGGCGCCGGTGTGGGTGCCGCGCTACCTGTTCTTCACGGTGCCGTTCGCCTGCCTGCTGGCCGGGGCGGCACTGGCCACGGTGACGCTGCCGGCGACGTCGGCCGTCGTGCTCCTCGCCGCCCTGCTCGGCCTGCCCGACCAGGCCGCGCTACGGCGCAGCCACGAGTGGCCGCCCGGCGCGCTGGTCGACTACCGGGGTGCGGCCCGGGTGGTCGAAGAGGGGCGCCGCCCGGGGGACGCGGTCGTCTTCTCGCCCCGGGACGGCTGGCTCTTCCTCGACCTCGGCACCCGCTACCACCTCGGCGACCGCCAGCCCCGGGACGCGCTGGCCGTACGGGGACCGGACGCCCGCGGCGACTACTGGGCCGACGAGTGCGCGCGCCCGGCCGAGTGCCTGGCCGACGTACCCCGGATCTGGCTGGTCGTGGCGGGGCACCCGGCGGCCCCCGTGGACGCGGTGCCGGGGGCGAAGGGGGCGGCGCTGCGCGGCGCCTTCACCGTGGCGCGGGTCTGGGCCCGCCCGGGCGTGACGGTGGCCCTCCTGACCCGCTGACCCGCCCGGACTCCTCGGACACCACGACGCGGCCAAGGTTGGCAGCTGGGCGACGTTTCCGTCGGCGTGTCGAGTCAGTCGTCCGTCAACACTCGCGCGCAGGCCGCGCCGCCCGGCACCGCCCGCACCGCCCGGCACCGCTCGCGCCCCGGCGGCACCCTGTCCAAGGGTCAGGGGCGGGCCAGGGGGACGACCAGCAGGGCCTCCGTGCCGCCCTCCGCGCCGTTGCACAGCTCGATCGTGCCGCGCAGTTCCCCGGTGACCAGGGCCCGGACGATCTGCAGGCCGAGGTTGCCGCCGCGTTCCGCGTCGAACTCGGCCGGCAGGCCCCGGCCGTTGTCGGCCACCGTGACGTGCAGCTGCTTGCGGAACCGGTGCGCGGAGACCACGACCTCGGGCTCCGCCGCGCCCGGCGGGCGGCCCTCGCCCTCCTCGCCGGCCGGCGGGAAGCCGTGCTCGACGGCGTTGAGCAGCAACTCGTTGAGCACCATGACCAGGGAGGTGGCGATCTCGGCGGGCAGCACCCCGAAGCTGCCCCGCCGGTGCATCCGGACGGTCTGCTCGGTCGCGGCCACCTCGGTGGCGGCGCTGGCCACCCGGTCGACGATGCCGTCGAACTCGACCGCCTCGTCGCTGGACATGGAGAGCGTCTCGTGCACCAGGGCGATGGACGCGACCCGGCGTACGGACTCCTCCAGGGCCACCCGGGCCTCGGGCATGGCTACCCGGCGGGCCTGGAGGCGGAGCAGCGCGGCGACGGTCTGCAGGTTGTTCTTCACCCGGTGGTGGATCTCCCGGATGGTGGCGTCCTTGGTCATCAGGGCGCGGTCGCGACGGCGTACCTCGGTGACGTCGCGGACCAGGACCAGCGCGCCGATCGGCACCCCGGCGGGCATCAGCGGAAGCGCGCGGGTGAGCATCGTCGCACCGCGGGCGTCGATCTCGCGCCGGGGCGGCGCCTCGCCGCGCAGCGCGGCGAGGATGCCGTTGGCCGCGTCGGTCCCCTCCAACGGGTCGCCGGCCAGCCGCCGGTGCAGCTTGGCCAGATCCTCCCCCACCAGGTGCGAGGCGTAGCCGAGCCGCCGGTACGCGGACTGGGCGTTCGGGCTGGCGTAGGTGACCTTGCCGTCGGCGTCCAACCGGACCAGCCCGTCGCCGACCCGGGGCGCGGACGTGGTCTCGCCCGGGTGTCGGGGCGGCGGGAACGTCCCGTCGGCGATCATCTGGGCCAGGTCGTCGGCGGTGGTCAGGTAGTTCAGCTCGAGCTGGCTGGGCGTGCGGGCGGTGGACAGGTTCGTGTCCCGGCCGACGACCGCGACCACCTCGCCGGCCTCCCCGTCGGCGGTGCGCAGCCGGACCGGGATCGCCTCGTGCCGGGCCGGCACGTCGCCGTACCAGACGGGGTCACCCTCCCGCCAGATCCGGCCCTGCCCGTACGCGACGGCGAGGTGGGCCACCTCCGGCCCGCCGACGATCCGCCCCACCTGGTCGTCGAGGTACGCGGTGGGGGCGGTCGTCGGGCGGACCTGGGCCACGCAGAGGAACGTGCCGTCGGCGTCCACGGGCACCCAGAGCAGCAGGTCGGCGAAGGACAGATCGGACAGCAACTGCCAGTCCCCGGCGATCCGGTGCAGGTGGTCGATGTCGGCCGGGCGGAGCAGCGTGTGCTCCTCGGCGAGGTCGCGCAGCGTGGACACGCAGACCAGCGTGCCACGCCGCCGGTCACATCGTCGCGGTGACCTTCTTCAGCCCGCGCGGGGCGTCCGGGTCCTCGCCCCGCGCCAGCGCCAGAGCCAGCGCCAGCCGCTGCAACGGCAGGATGTCCAGCAGCGGGGCGTACCGCTCGTCGACGTCGGGCACGGCGATCCGGGTCGCCCCCTCGACGTCGGCGGAGCCGACCACCACCACGTCGGCGCGGCGCTCCCCCAGCCGGGGCAGCACCTCCCCCATCGACCGGCCGCCGGGGCCGGAGCCGACCACGGCCAGCACGGGCACGTCCGGGTCGGTCATGGCGAGCGGGCCGTGCAGCAGGTCGGCGCCCGAGAAGGCGAGCGCCGGCAGGTACGACGTCTCCATCAGCTTCAGCGCCGCCTCCCGGGCGGTCGGGTACGCGTACCCCCGGCCGGTGGTGACGAGCTGCGCGGCGAACCGGTACCGGGGCGCGAGCTGGGTCGCGGTGGCGTCGGCCAGGGTGCGGGCGGCCAGCTCGGGCAGCTCGGCCAACGCCGCCCGCTCCTCGGCCGGCAGCGCGCCGTCGCCGGCCCGGATCCCCTCCACCAGCATCAGCAGGGCCAGCAGCTCGGCCGTGTACGTCTTGGTGGCCGCCACCGCCCGCTCGTGCCCGGCGGCGATGTCGACGCTCAGCTCGGCGGCCTCGGCCAGCGGCGAGCCGGGCGCGTTGGTGACCGCGAGGGTCAGCGCGCCGGAGGCACGGGCGGTGCGCAGCACCTCGGTCAGGTCGGGCGAGCCGCCGCTCTGGCTGACCCCGACGACCAGCGCGTCGGACAGGTCGGGGCGGGCGCCGAACAGGGTGACCGCGCTGGGCGAGGCGAGCCCGGCGGGCAGGCCGAGGCGGATCTCGGTCAGGTACGCCCCGTAGAGCGCGGCGTGGTCGGAGGTGCCCCGCGCGGTGAAGACCACGTGCCGGGGGCGGTGCTCCGCGACCGCCGCGGCGACCCGGGCGATCGCCCCGGCGTGCTCGGCGGAGAGCAGCCGCTCGTAACCGGCCGGCTGCTCGGCGATGTCTGCGGCCATCCCGGCCCCTGCACCCGTCACGGAACACCCCTTTCCCGCACGGTTTCCCCCCGCGCGGACCCTTCCCTGCGCGGCATCCCCGCGCGGACCCTTCCCTGCGCGGCATCCCCGCGCGACCCTTCCCTGCGCGGCATCCCCGCGCGACCCTTCCCTGCGCGGCATCCCCGCGCGACCCTTCGCTGCGCGGCATCCCCGCGCGACCCTTCGCTGCGCGATTTCCGCGCGTTTGATGCTCAGCCTTGCACGTTTCACCGGCCGCAAGCAATGTAACGAACAGCATCGCGCAGGGATCACCACGGTGCCTCAACATCACCTAGGCTTGCCCGGCCGGGCGACGTAGCGACGAGCGGAAGGCACACGTGTCCGAGGGAAGGGACGATTCCCCGCTGTCGGCGGAGGAGGAGCTGGCCCTGGCCCGGCTTGCGCTCGACGAGGGCGACCTGCCGCACGCCGCCGGGCACGTGGCCGGCGCGCTGGCCCGGGCGCCGACCCTGCCCGAGGCGCACGAGACCCTCGCCCGGGTCGCCGCCGCCGGCGAGGGCGGGCTCGGCCTGTTCCCGCTGCACCACCGCGCCTTCGTCGGCGTCGTGGTGGCCCGCGCGCACCTGCTCGCCGCGGCGGGCCGGCCGGCGGAGGGGCTGGAGCTGCTGGCCGCCGCCACCGGCCACGACCGGCGGGCGGACTGGGCCGGCGTGCCCTGGGTGACGGCCCCCGAGCTGCCGGAACGGCTCGACCCGGAGCGCACCGCCGGGGTGCTCATGCAGGTCTGCGGCGTCCTGCCCGACCCGGTGCCGCGGGCGGAGCGGGCGCCGCTGCTGGCGTACCTCGCGCTGGCCCGCAACGCGGTCGCCGCCCACCCGGAGCACGGCCTGCTGCTCGGCGCGGCGTCCGCGCTGGCCCGGCGCCTCGGCGAGGTCGCCGTGGCGATCCGCTGGGCCAGCCGGGGCGTACGGACGCAGCCCTCGAAGCTCGGCGAGGTGTGGCTCGGGTACGCCTACCGCAGCGCCGGCCGGACCCGGGAGGCCCTGGCGGCGCTGCGCCGGGCCGTCGCGCTCGACCCGGACGACCTGGCCGTGTACGCCGACATCGCCGGCACGCTCGGCGACGTCGGCCGGCTCGACGAGGCGCTGGAGTGGATCGACCGGGCCCTGGCGCGGGACCCGACCTTCGACTGCGCGGTGCACACCGCGCACCGGCTGCGTTTCCAGCGCGACGGCGACGTGGCCCACCTGGTGGCGCTGGCGGACTTCATCCGCGACCACCCGGACGACTCCCACGAGCACGGCGACCTCGCCGAGTGCTGCCGCAGCCGGCCCTGGCTCGGTCAGGTCACGCCGGCGGCCGGCGCCATGGTCGAGGCGTTGCGCCGGGCCCTCACCGACGACCGCCACGGCCCGGGCGCCGCCGTACGGCTGGAGACGCTGGAGCCGCCGAGCGCGATGCGTACCGTCGAGGCGGCCGTGCCCGGGCTGCGGGTCGAGGTGGTCGCGGTGGCCGACCCTGACCCGCGCCAGCCCCGCCGGGCGACCGACCGGCCGCTGTGGCGCTACGACGGTACGGCCGTCGCCCCGACGTTGCCGGCGCCGTCGGCCGAGGCGGCGGCCCGGGTCCGGCAGCTCGCCCAGCCGGCGTGGTCGCACCCCCCGGCGGCGTACGACGCGGCGGTCGGCCTGGCCACCCTGGACCTGGCCGACCTGCTCGGGCTGCTCGTGCACCCGCCGCCGCCCCCGGCCACCGCCCTCGGCCGGGTGCTGGCCGGGCAGGACCCGTCGCTGTGGGTGCGCTGCGTGCAGGTGTGGGCGTGCCTGGGCCTGCTGCACCACCGCACCGACGAGCCGTGGGCCACCTCGGACCGCCGCCGTGTGCTGCTGGAGCTGGTCTGGGGAGTCGAGGACTGGATCACGGAGGCGGCCCTGTTCGCCCTGGTCACCGCCGCGTGGATCGACCCCTCGGTACGCCCGGACGTGGCGCGGGTGGTGGCCGAGCGGCTGGCCGACGCGGCGGCGGTGGCGCGGGACCGGCCGGTGCCCATCGGGGTCTCGCTGGCGTACCTGGCCCTGGCGACGCCGGGCCTGGACCGGGCGACGGCGGCGCTGGCCGGCGAGCTGATCGCCGGCCAGCCGCCAAGCCCACGCCGCCCCGGCCGGCTGGGCCGCCTCTGGACCTTCTGGCGCCTCCTCACCCGCCGCCCCTGACCCTCACCCGCTGCAAGATCCGCGCAACTTCACTGGAGGTGTTGCCGCCGACGGAGCAGAGGCACCAACTTCCCTGAAGTTGCGCGGATCTTGTGGAGGTGTCAGGCGGCCGGGGCCTTGCCCAGGGCCGTCTCGGCACGCTCCTCGCCGGTGGCGGACGGCGGGGGCTCGTTGGCCGTGCGCAGCGGGATCTCCTGGATGAACCAGGCGAGCACCGGCACGACCACGGTGAACAGCACCGCCCAGAAGAAGACGTTCGAGATGGCGTCGGAGAGGCCGCCCAGCACCAGCTCCCGCGCCTGCGCCGGCAGCTCCTTGAGCTTCTCCAGGTCCATCCGGCCGCCCTCGCCGCCGCCACCGCTGAACGCGGCGCCGGCCGGCGAGTCGGCGAGCCGGTTGGCGAAGATCGCGCCGAACAGCGAGATGCCGAACGAGCCGCCGATGGAGCGGAAGAAGGTGGCCGCGCCGCTGGCCGCGCCGAGGTCCTTCTGCTCCACGCTGTTCTGTGCAATCAGCATCGTGGTCTGCATGAGGAAGCCCATGCCGGCGCCGAGGACGATCATGTAGAGCGCCAGCTCCACCTTGCCGGTGTGCACGTCGAGCAGCGTCAGCAGCCCCATGCCGACGGTCATTCCCACGCCGCCGACGATCGGGAAGATCCGGTAGCGCCCGGTCCGGGTGATGGCCCGGCCGGCCACCAGCGAGACCACCAGCGTCCCGAACATCATCGGCAGCAGCAGCAGGCCGCTGTTGGTGGCCGAGGCGCCCTGCACGGTCTGCTGGTACAGCGGCAGGAAGTTCATGGCGCCGAACATCGCGAAGCCGAGCAGGAAGCTGATCGTCGAGATCAGCGCGAAGTTACGGTTGGCGAAGAGTCCCAGCGGCAGGATCGGCTCCGGCGCCCGCCGCTCGACGACGCCGAACGCGACCAGGGCGACCACGGTCAGCGCGGCGAGGCCGAGGATCTGCGGGGAGACCCAGTCGTACTCGTTGCCGCCCCAGGTGGTGATCAGCACGATTGCGGTGATGCCGACCGAGAGCAGGGCGGCGCCCAGCCAGTCGATCCGGTGCTCGGTGCGGTACTTCGGCAGGTGCAGGGTGGCGATGAGCAGCACCAGCGCGACGCCGCCGAGTGGCAGGTTGACGTAGAACGCCCAGCGCCAGGAGAGGTGGTCGGTGATGAAGCCGCCCACCAGCGGGCCGGCCACCATGGCGACCGCCATGATGCCGGCCATCATGCCCTGGTACCGGCCCCGCTCCCGGGGCGGCACGAGGTCGCCGATGATGGCCATGACGCCGACCATCAGGCCGCCCGCCCCCAGGCCCTGCACGGCCCGGAACGCGATCAGCTCGATCATGCCGCGGTCGGTGCCGCCGAACACGTCGGAGCCGGCCATGCCGCACAGCGCGGAACCGATCAGGAAGATCGCGACCGAGGTGAGGAAGACGGTCTTGCGGCCGTAGAGGTCGCCGAGCTTGCCCCAGATCGGGGTGGAGACGGTGGTGCCGAGCACGTACGCGGTGACGACCCAGGTGAAGTGGTCCACCCCGCCGAACTCGCCGACGATGCGCGGCAACGCCGTGCTCACGATCATGTTGTCGAGCATCGCGAGCATCATCGCGATCATCAGGCCGAAGAGCACGACCCGGATGTCCGGCCTCCGCTCCGGGGCCCGGTCTGCCTGAGCCATCGGTAAGCTCCCCCCGAGGTGCAACTGACTTACTTGCCGTCCGGCTAGTTACCTTACTAGCCGGACGGTAAGCTGAGGAGCAGGAAATCGTCAAGCGAGTTCGGATGGTGCACGGGTGAGGGAGAGCACAGGCACGCGGGAGCGCATCAAGACCGTCGCCCTGGAGCTCTTCACCGAGCAGGGGTACGAGAAGACCTCGTTGCGTGAGATCGCGGAGCGGCTCAACGTGACGAAGGCCGCGCTCTACTACCACTTCCGGAGCAAGGACGAGATCGTCGACAGCTTCGTGGCGGACCGGCTGCACCGGATGGACGCGCTCGTCGCGTGGGCCGAGGAGCAGCCGGCCACGCTGGCGACCCGCCGGGAGCTGATCGCCCGGTACGCCGAGGCCATGTTCACCAGCGAGCAGGCCGCGGTGATGCGCTTCTTCGAGCAGAACCAGACGGTGCTGAAGAGCCTGTCCGCCGGCAAGCAGATGCGCGAGCGGATGATGCGCCTGGCCGACGCGCTGGCCCGGGGCGACGACTCCCCGGCCGCCCAGCTGCGCGCCGCGCTGTCGCTGTTCGCCGTGCACAGCAGTTGGTTCGCGGTGCGTACCCCGAACATCACCGACGCGGAGCGGAAGGCCCTCGGGCTGGAGATCGCCGACGAGCTGCTGGCCCGGATCGCCGACCAGGACGGCTGAGCACGTCCTCGCCGGGCGGGGCGGGCGAACCCGGCCGGCGAGGCGGGCGGGCCGCCAGGGGCCGGCGGACCGTCAGGCCGGCGGGGCGGTCAGCTCGCGGCGGAGGCCGAGCAGCTCCACGTCGGGCAGCGGCGACCAGTCCCGCTCGGGCGTGCGGACGAAGCCCAGCCGCTCGTAGAGCCGCTGGGCGGTCTCGGCGAACCCGCTGCGCACGCAGATCACCACGGCCGCGCAGCCCAGCTCGGCCGCGCGGGACAGGCAGGCCCGGACCAGCGCGACTCCCGCGCCGCGGCCCTGCGCGGCCGGGTCGACCGCGAGCATCCGGAACTCCGCCTCGCCAGGGCCGGACAGCTCGGCGTACGGGGTGCCGGGCAGCACGAACGTGACGGAGCCGAGCACCTCGCCGGTGGCCTCGTCGACGGCGACCAGCACCTCGCCGCTCTCCGCCCGGGTGGCCACGTCGGCGAGCACCGTGCCGTAGCCGTTCTCACCCTTGAGCTGCCCGTCGGCCTCGTACGCGGCGACGGTCAGCCGGGCCACCGCCGTGAAGTCGGCCGCGGTGGCCCGCCGGACGAGCAGGCCGGTCAACCGATCACCGCGATCAGGTCGCCGTCCTGCACCACGTCGCCCTCGTTGACCGCCAACTGCTGCACGACACCGTCGGACTCGGCGACGACGGGGATCTCCATCTTCATCGACTCCAGGATGACCAGGGTGTCCCCCTCGGACACGGTGTCCCCGGCGGACGCGACGACCTTCCACACGTTCGCCACCATCTCGGCGCGGATCTCCTCGGCCATCTCGGCCCTCCCTCTCCACCGGTGTCTGCGATCCGTATCCAATCATGCGTCCACACCCGAAGGGCGCGGAGCGGCACGGCGCCGCTGCCAACCCGCCGTCCTCGGCCAACCCGCCGGCCTCGGCCAACCCCCGGCCCGCCGGGCGGACGTACGCGCCCGACGCATTAGCATCAGCGGGTCGGACCCCGGGCGCCCGGGAGGCCGGTACGCGACCACCGCCGCGCTCCCGCGCGGCGGACGTGACCAGCACATGAGGAGGTCAGCATGGCGAAGAAGGCCCGTAGGAAGAGGGCGCGCAAGAAGAGCAGCGCGAACCACGGCAAGCGCCCCAACTCCTGAGCGGGGCGGCGGCGCGTCCGCCCTCCGTTCCGGCGTACCGGCCGACCGGCCGGACGTGACGGTGGCCCGGGTCTGTCGACCCGGGCCACCGTCGTGTGTGGTTCGTCGCGCGACGCGCGTCAGTCGGTCAGCTCGCGCGACTCGCTCGTCTCGAAGACGACCAGCTCGGTCAGGCGGATCCGCAGCCGCTCGCGCAGCTGCTCCGGCGCGGTCTCGTTGCCGCAGCAGCGGGCGACCAGCGCCTTCACCTCCTGCTCCAGGCCGTACTCGCGCAGGCAGGGCCCGCACTCGTCGAGGTGCCGCCGGATCAGCGTGCGGCGCTCCTCCGCGCACTCCAGGTCGAGGTAGAGGTAGACCTCCGCGAGGACCTCGCGGCAGTCCGTCTCGTGCGGCTCTCCACAGCTCACGTCACACCTCCCGACCGGCCGCGGCCGAGCCCTTGCCGGACGACGCGGCGGTGAACCCCCGGTCGGCGGCGTACCGCTCGAGCAGCTTGCGCAGATTACGACGGCCGCGGTGCAGCCGGGACATCACGGTGCCGATGGGCGTGCCCATGATGTCGGCCACCTCCTTGTAGGAGAAGCCCTCGACGTCGGTGAGGTAGACGGCCAGGCGGAACTCCTCCGGCAGCTGCTGGAGGGCCTCCTTGACATCGCTGTCGGGCAGGCGGTCCAGCGCCTCCGTCTCGGCCGAGCGCAGCCCGCTGGAGGTGTGCGACTCGGCCTCGGCGAGCTGCCAGTCGGTGATCTCGTCCGTGGGCGCCTGCACCGGCTGGCGCTGCCGCTTGCGGTAGGAGTTGATGTAGGTGTTGGTCAGGATCCGGTACAGCCAGGCCTTCAGGTTGGTGCCCTGCTCGAACTGGTGGAAGGCGGCGTACGCCTTCAGGTACGTCTCCTGGACCAGGTCCTCGGCGTCCGCCGGGTTACGCGTCATGCGCAGCGCGGCGGCGTAGAGCTGGTCGACGAAGGGCATCGCGTCCCGCTCGAAGCGGGCCCTGCGCTCGTCCGTCTTCTCGGTGGTCAACCGCACATCCCCTCGGGTCGGATGCCTTCCCGCCGAGGATACGCGCCGGCTCACATCCGCAGATCCGCTTCCGGCCGGTGTGCTGGTACTCACCACCTCCCGCGGCTGGGCCGGCGGCACCGGCACGGACCAGTCCGGCCCGTCCAGCAACTGCCTGAGCAGCCCCGCCTGGAGCTGTTCGTCCCGTTCCCGGCTCCGGGTCTCCGTCGGCACCGGTCACCCCCTCGAAGCAGAAGTCTCGTCCGAGGGTGGTAACGCGGGGTGTGGGGCGCCGCATTCCGGCTCGCCGGCCCCCGTTCCTGGTCCCGGCCCCGGCGGACGCCGGCGCTGGGACCAGGAAGGGCCTGGGAGGGACGGCACGGAGGCCCGGACCGGGCCCCCGGCACCATCGGAGTCAACGACGCGCGCCGCACGCGGACACGGTCGGCGGGCTCCCCGGCAGGCCCGCGCCGCCGGGCGCAGCCGGAGCCGGGCCGGCGCCGGGCGGCGGACCGACGGCCGGGCGTGCCCGCTCAGAGCGTCGACGCCCAGCCCCGCTCGCGCAGCCAGTCGACCACCACGGCGGCCGTGCCGGCCGGGTCGGCGCGCAGGTCGTGCCGCTCACCGGGGCGGACCACCACCCGGACCGGCGGACCCGCGTCGGGCACGCCGAACGGGTCGCGGTCGCCGTTGACCACCAGCGTCGGCAGCCCCGTGGGCAGCTCCGCGGCCCGGGAGCGTTCCGGCCGGCCGGGCGGGTGCAGCGGGAAGGCCAGCGCCACGACGCCGTCGGCGCCGACCGTGGTCGCCGTGCGGCACGCGACGCGGGCGCCGCTGGACCGGCCGCCGACCACGAGCGCCGGCACGCCGGGACACCTCCGACGCAGGTCGGCCAGTACGGCCGCCCACGCCTCGTCGAGGTGCCCCGCGGGGGCCGGCGCCCGCCTGCCGGCCACCCGGTACGGCTGGGTGACCAGGGCCACCGCCACGCCGGCGGCGACCGCCGCGTCCCGCAGGGCGCGCAGATCCGGCGCGTCGACGTCACCGCCCGCGCCGTGGCCGAGCACGAGCAGGGCGGCCGCCGGGCCGACGGGCAGGCTGACGTCGACCCGGGCGGGCCCGCGTGGTGTCTCGATCTCGTCGTCGTGCCGCACCGGCCCATTCTGCGGGTCGGCGCTCCCGGGTCGGCGCGGGCGCTGGAAGAGCCGCCCGTCGACCCGGGAGGGCGGCCCGGTCAGCTCAGCGGGACCAGGGCGAGCAGCCGGTCCCGCACCGGCGGGCCGGCCTCGTCGGCCGCGTCCGGGTCGGGATCGACCTCGCCGCGCCACGCGACCAACATCGCGCGGCGCTCGCGCGGTGTCGTGCCGCCCCACACGCCGTGGCAGTCACCGACCTCCAGCGCCCACGCCAGGCAGGAGCCCTGGACGTCGCAACTGCGGCAGAGCGCGACGGCCGCGTCGGCCGGTTCGTTGGGCGCCGGAAAGAATGTCTCCGGGTCCACGCTCTGGCAGGTTCCCCTGGTCCGCCATGCATCGTCCTGTCGCCGTTCGCGCAGCGCCCGCAACAGTCGCGGATCCCGTCGCGCGGCAGCCACCTCGTGCGGGCGGGGCATACGCGCCCGTGTCATCCACCCACCTCCCCCGTGGGACCGGAAAAAAATGCCGGTGGGCGTCGTTCGCACCGTACGAATCGACACCCACTACGGCGCTGTGTTGTATCGCACTTCGGGACGCGGGGACAAGGGCCCGCCCGGAAACTCGCCTAAAAGCCGACCGGACAGGTGGCCGACGATCCGTCGCAAACGCCGACAAATCAGTGCGCGACAATGCACGCAAGCAACTGTCAGAAAAGCGTCATTTTTTCGGCCGGCGCGTCCGGCGCGGGAATGCGGGCGATCAACTGCGGCCCGTCGTTGCGCACGTTGCCGACCGCCGGCCCGACCGGCCGGATCTCCAGCCCGGCCAGCCAGTCCGGCGCGGGCGGGGCGAGCAGCGCGGCCCGGTCGTCGGCCGGGCCCAGCCAGGCGGACCAGCGCTCGCGGGGCAGCAGCAGCGGCATCCGGTCGTGCACCTCGGCCAGTTCGCCGATTGCCGGCACGGTCAGCACGCTGAAGCTCAGCAGCGGCCCGGACGGGCCCTCCCAGACCGACCAGATGCCGGCCAGGGCCAGCACCGAGGAGTCGGCCGGGGTCATGTAGTACGCCTGGCGGCCGCCGTCCGCCCGCCGGACCCACTCGTACCAGCCGTCGGCGGGGACCAGGCAGCGGCGGCGGGCGAACGAGGGCGCGTACGCCCGGCTCGTGGCCACCGTCTCGGCCCGCGCATTGATCATGCGGGCGGCGCCGGCGGGCGAGGAGGCCCAGGGCGGGACCAGCCCCCAGCGGCCGGCGGAGAGCGCCCGGTGCCCCTCGGCGGTGAGCCGCACCAGCGGCACGGAGTCGGTCGGGGCCACGTTGTGGCTCGACCTGGCGCCGCCGTCGGTCTCGTCGTACGACTCGAAGAGCGCGCTCAGGTCACCCGTGCTCCGGGTCGTGGCGTACCTACCGCACATGGGCACACGCTAGCGCCCCGGGCCGGACCCGGCTGTCCCGCCAGCCGGGAGCGGACCACGCGGCCGGTCGTAACACGCCGGGAATACGGCAGAATGTCACCGTGGGGAACCTGACCGCGACCCGGCCGCTGCGGCCGTGGACCGCTCCGACCGCGTCCGATCCCGTGGTGGCCTCGCTGCGGCTGCCCGGCTCCAAGTCGATGACCGCCCGCGCGCTGGTGCTCAGCGCGCTGGCCGGTGGTCCCTCCACGCTGGCCCGGCCGCTGCGCGCCCGGGACACCGAGCTGATGGCGGGCGCGCTGCGCGCGCTGGGCGCGCACATGTCGATCGCCGACGACGACCGATGGCTCGTCCGGCCCCACCCGCTCGCCGGCCCGGCGCACGTCGACGTGGGGCTCGCCGGCACCATCATGCGGTTCGTGCCGCCCGTCGCCGGCCTGGCCGAGGGGCGGATCACCTTCGACGGCGACCCGCAGGCCCGCACCCGGCCGCTCGGCCCGCTGATCGGCGCGCTGCGCTCCCTCGGCGTACGCATCGAGACCCCGGCCACCGGCAGCCTTCCGCTGACCGTCTTCGGCGCCGGCCGGGTCACCGGCGGCGAGGTGGTCATCGACGCCTCCGCCTCCAGCCAGCTCGTCTCGGGCCTGCTGCTGGCCGCGCCGCGCTTCGACCGGGGGGTCGTGGTCCGGCACGTCGGCCCGCCGGTCCCCTCCGCGCCGCACCTGCGGATGACCGTGCAGATGCTGCGGGCCGCCGGGGCGGCGGTCGACGACACCGTGCCCGACGTCTGGGTGGTCGAGCCCGGGCCGCTGTCCGGCCGGGGCTGGGAGATCGAGCCGGACCTGTCCGGCGCGGTGCCGTTCTTCGCCGCCGCGCTGGTCACCGGCGGCGAGGTGACGCTACGCGGCTGGCCGCGCAGCAGCGCGCAGCCGGTCGAGCAGCTCCGTGGGCTGTTGCAGCGCATGGGCGGCGAGGTGAGCCTCAGCACCGAGGGGCTGACCGTGCGCGGCACCGGCACGGTGCGCGGCATCGACGCCGACCTGTCCGACGTGAGCGAGCTGACGCCGGCGCTGACCGCGCTCGCCATGCTCGCCGACTCGCCGTCCCGGTTCACCGGCGTCGCCCACATCCGGGGTCACGAGACCGACCGGATCGCCGCGCTGGCCCGCGAGTTCACCGCCGTCGGGGCGGACATCACCGAGTCGACGGACGGCCTGGAGATCCGCCCCCGCCCGCTGCGCGGCGGCGTGTTCCGGACGTACCACGACCACCGGATGGCGCACGCCGCGGCGGTGGCCGGGCTCGCCGTCCCCGGCATCGAGCTGGACGACGTGTCGTGCACCTCCAAGACCATGCCGGAGTTCCCGGCGCTATGGTCGGCGATGGTGACCGGAAAGAGCTGACACGACGGGGGGACGGTCCTGGCGACCAGACGGCGGGAGTACGACGAGGACGACGTACGGGTCCGGCCCGGGAGGTCCTCGCGCCCGCGTACCCGGACCCGCCCCCGGCACGCCGAGGCGGTCGAGGGGTTCGTGACGGCCGTGGACCGGGGGCGCTACACCTGCGTGCTCGCCGACGCCGGCGGCCCGGACGCGCCGACCGTCACCGCGATGCGGGCCCGGGAGCTGGGCCGCAAGTCAGTCGTGGTGGGCGACCGGGTGGGCCTGGTCGGCGATACGTCCGGCACGGCCGGGGCGCTGGCCCGGATCGTCCGGATCGCCGAGCGCAGCTCGGTGCTGCGGCGCACCGCCGACGACGACGAGACCACCGCCGAGGGGAAGCTCGAACGGGTGGTGGTGGCCAACGCCGACCAGCTCGTCATCGTCAGCGCGCTCGCCGACCCGCCGCCGCGCACCGGCTTCATCGACCGCTGCCTGGTGGCCGCGTACGACGCGGACGTCGAGCCGCTGCTCTGCCTGACCAAGGCCGACCTGGCCGGCCCCGAGCAGGTGGTGGGCTACTACGCCGAGCTGGAGCTGCCGTACGTGCTCGTCCGGCCGGACTCCGACCTCGACGGGCTGCGCGGCCTGCTCGCCGGGCGGGTGTCGGTCCTGGTGGGGCACTCCGGGGTGGGCAAGTCGACGCTGGTCAACCGCCTCGTCCCGGACGCCGCCCGCGCGGTCGGCAGGGTCAGCGCGATCGGCCGGGGCCGGCACACGTCCAGCAGCGCCGTGGCGCTGCGGCTGCCGCCCCGCCCTGGCTCCGCCGCCGACCCGGGCTGGATCGTCGACACCCCCGGGGTGCGCAGCTTCGGGCTGGCGCACGTGTCGGCCGAGAGCCTGCTGCACGGCTTCCCCGACCTGGTCGAGGGGACGGTGGACTGCCCGGCGAACTGCCAGCACACGGCAGACGAGACGGCCTGCGCGCTGGACGCCTGGGTGGCCGCGGGCCGGGCCGACCCGCGCCGGCTGGCCTCGTACCGCCGGCTGCTGGCCTCCCGCACCGGGGAGGCCGACCCCCGCGAGACCGACCGCGAGCCCGACCGCGACCCCGACGCCCCGCCCGCGGCGTGACACCCGCCGCCCAGCCCGAGCGACCCGCCCGCGTGACCCTGTAGCCCCAGCCCGAGCGACCCGCCCGCGTGACGCCCGCCGCCCCGGCCCGGCCGCGAGCCGCCGGCGGCGCTCCCATGCCGTGACACCCGGCGAGCCGCCCGCCCCGGCGCGGCCCGGCGGTCGCTACGGTTTCGCCATGACCGGGTACGCCGACGACCTCGCCCTCGCCCACCTGCTCGCCGACCGCGCGGACGCCGTCTCCACGGCCCGGTTCCGCGCCCTCGACCTGCGGGTCGAGGCGAAGCCCGATCTCACCCCCGTCTCCGACGCCGACACGGCCGTCGAGCGGGAGATCCGCGCGCTGCTCGCCGAGCACCGGCCGGGCGACGGCCTGCTCGGCGAGGAGTACGGCGAGCAGCCCCCCGCCGGGTCGGGCGGGCGGCGCTGGGTGGTGGACCCGATCGACGGCACCAAGAACTTCGTCCGGGGGGTGCCGATCTGGGCCACCCTGATCGCTCTGCTGGAGGGCGACCGGCCGGTGGCCGGGCTGGTCTCCGCGCCGGCGCTGGGCCGCCGCTGGTGGGCCGCGCGGGGCGCGGGCGCGTACGCCGGGCCGGACGCCGCCCACGGCGAACCCATCGCGGTCTCCCGCGTCGGCCGGCTCGCCGACGCCAGCTTCTGCTACTCGTCGCTGTCCGGCTGGGAGGACGCCGGGCTGCTGGAGCCGATGCTCCAGCTCATGCGGGACACCTGGCGCAGCCGCGCGTACGGCGACTTCTACGGCTACATGCTGCTTGCCGAGGGGGCGCTGGACGTGATGGTCGAGCCGGAGCTGTCGCTGTGGGACGTCGCCGCGTTGGTGCCGATCGTCACCGAGGCGGGCGGGACGTTCACGGACCTGGCCGGTCGACCCGCCCCGGCCGGGGACGCCGCCGGGCACAGCGCCGTGGCCAGCAACGGCGCGCTGCACGGCGACATCCTGGCGAGGCTCGGCCGGCCGGCCGAGCGGTGATCCGGTAGCAGCCTCTATCCTCGCCAGGTGGTGTCCTCCGGCTGGTGCTTCCTGGCGGCGATGATCGTCGCGTACGGCATCGCCAACCTCCTCCAGTCCGTGGCCGCGGCCCGGACCACGCTGCACCACACGTTCGACCCGGGGTTGCTGCTGCGGCTGGCCAGCCACCGCACGTACCTGGTCGGGCTGGCCTGCCAGGTGGGCGGGTTCGTGCTGGCCTTCCTGGCGCGCCGGGACCTGCCGCTGTTCCTGGTCCAGGCGAGCGTGGCGGCCGGGCTGGGGGTGACGGCCATCCTCGGCGTGCTGGTGCTCAAGTGGCGGCTGCCCACCGCCGAGGTGGCGCTGCTGGTGCTGCTCTTCGCGGGCATCACGGGCCTGGTGCTGTCGGCGCAGCCCGCGCCGTCGCGGCAGCTGGGCACCGCAGGGCTGGCCGCGCTGGCCGTGGCGCTGGCCCTGATCGCCGTGCTCGGCTTCTTCGCGGTACGGCTGCACGGCGCGCCCGGGTCCGTGGCGCTCGGCTCGCTGGCCGGGCTGGCCTTCTCCGCCGCCGCGGTGGCCGCCCGCCCGCTGGCCTCCGCGTCGACCGCCGAGGCGCTCGTCCGCGACCCGCTGCTCTACCTGCTGGTGGCCCACTCGGTGGTCGGGCAGCTGCTGCTCGGGCTGGCGATGCAGCGCGGGTCCACCACGGCGGCCGTGGCCGCCATGGACGCCGCGGGCGCGGTGCCCGCGGCGATCGTCGGGCTGCTGCTGCTGGGCGACCGGATCTGGCCCGGCCGGGAGTGGCTGGCCGGGCTCGGCTTCCTGGCCACGCTGGCCGCGGTCATCGGGCTGACAAGGTACGCCGAGCCGCAGCATCACCACGAGGTGGCCCGGGACCGCGACCGGGGCATGGTGCCGGCCGGCGTCCCGGTACGCCCCCGCCGCTGAGCCCCGCCGCTGTCCCCTACCTAGGCCGCCTCGACCGGCTTGCGGCGGCGGACCACCCGCTCGTAGAGCCGCTCCAGCGCACCGGCCGTCCGCTCCCAGGTGTAGCTGCACCGCACCCGGTCCACCGCCGCGTGCCCGTACGCGAACCGCCCCGCGTTGTCGCTGAGCAGCCGGCGCAGCGTGAGCCCGAGGGCGCGTACGTCGCCCGGCGGCACCAGCTTGCCGGTGACCTCGTCGACCACGGCGTCGGCGATGCCGCCCATGGCGTACCCGACGACGGGCACGCCGCAGGCCATCGCCTCCAACGACACCCGCCCGGCGGAGGAGTAGTGCGGGGTGCAGGCGACCACGTCGGCCGAGCGGTACCAGGTGGCCATCTGGTCGTGCGGCACCGCGCCGACCAGGGTCACCTGCTCGGCCACGCCGACGCGCTCGGCCAGTTCACGCAGGCGGCGGGCCTCCGCGTGGCCGGCGAGCTGCTCGGCCGGCGGCCCGCCCGCGATGATCAGTTCGGCGTCGCCGACCAGCCGCATCGCCCGGATCAGGTCGTCCTGCCCGTGCCCGGCCGACAGCCCGCCCACGGAGAGGATGCGGGCGCGCTGGTCGCGCGGGGCCGCCTCCCCGTCAGGATGGAACCGCTCCACGTCCACCCCGGCCGGCACCATCGCCACCGAGGCCCGTTGCAGGCCCATCCGGGTCAGCTCGTCGACCTCGTCGTTGCACTGCGCGACCGCGATGTCCACGGCGCGCGTCAGCGCCCGCTCCAGCGGGATGCGGGCGCCCGGGCCGTCGTACCCGGGGCCCAGATGCCGGAGCTGCTCGACGCCGAGGGAGTGGAAGGTCTGCACGACCGGGACGTCCGTCTCCCGGACGGCGTGCGCGGCGGCCAGCCCGCCGACCCAGTAGTGCCCGTGCACCACCTCCGGGGCCCACTCCCCCGCCCACCGCTCGGCCAGCCACCGACCGAACTCGGGCACGTACGGGACCAGCTCGGCGGTCGGCGCCGGGGCGGCCGGACCGACCGGGACCCGCTCCGCCCGGTACCCGTCGACCTCGACGGCGGCCGGCAGGTCCGGGTCGTCCCGGCGCTCGTAGAGGTGCACGTCGTGGCCACGGGCGGCCAGCTCGGCGGCGACCCGCGTGATGTGCTCGCGCGTGCCGACGGGCGGACCGTCGGCGGGCCTGGACGGGCCGGAGTGCGCGCACACTAGGCCGACGCGCATGGGTCACCTCCATGCGTTTCTCGAGCTGGCGGATCCTCCCGGTCAGAGGGTCCCATTAACCGGGCGCCCACGAGCCGAAACCTGGCAAGTCGGAAACGTACGACCCGGCCGCCGGGAAACTCCGCCGGCATGAGCGGCCCGCACGGGGGTACGGGCGAGTAATGCCTCTCACCCGCAGTCTCGACGACGCCACGATCGTGCTCACCGGCGCCTCCAGCGGCATCGGCACCGCCGCCGCGTACGCGCTGGCCCGCCGGGGTGCCGCGGTGGTGCTGGCGGCGCGCAGCGAACAGGCGCTGGGGCGGGTGGCGGCGCGCTGCCGGGAGCTGGGCGGGCGCCCGCTGGTCGTACCGACGGACGTCACGGACCCGGTGGCGGTGCAGCGCCTCGCCGCCCGCGCGGCCGACGAGTTCGGCCGGATCGACGCCTGGATCAACAACGCGGCGGTCAGCGCGGTGGGCCTGTTCGACGAGATCCCGGTGCGGGAGTTCCGCCGGGTGCTGGAGGTGAACCTGCTCGGCGTCGTGCACGGGATGAAGGCGGCCCTGCCGTACCTCGACGCCGCCGGCGGCGGGGTGCTGGTCAACAACGCCTCCGTGCTGGCCGAGGTGGCGATGCCCTACCAGTCGGCGTACAACGCCGCCAAACACGGCATCCGGGGGCTCGCCGACACGGTCCGCCAGGAGCTGCGGGTCACCGGGCGGGGCCACGTCTCCGTCTGCACGGTGCTGCCGGCGAGCATCGACACCCCGTTCTTCCGGCACGCCGCCAACCACACCGGCCAGGAACTGGTGCCCCCCGCCCCGGTGTACCCGCCGGAACTGGTCGCCGAGACCATCGTCCGGCTGCTGCGCCGGCCGCGCCGCGAGGCGTACGCCGGGGGCGCGGCCCGGCTGCTCGGCGCCCAGTGGCGGCTGGCCCCGGCGCTGGTCGAGCGCGGCCTCGGCTGGTACGGCCGCCGCTTCCAGTTCGGGCCGGCGCACCGGCCCGACAGCACCGGCAACGTCTTCACCGCCGACGCGACGGGCGAGCGGGAGGGCGGCTGGCGCGGGCGGCGCGGGGGGCTGGTCAGACTGACCGCCGCGTTCGGGCTCGCGGCGGCGGGCACGGCGGTGGGAACCGTGATGGCCAGAAGAGTCCGGACGGAAGCGTGATGAACGGGGCCGGCCGGTTGGATGCGCACCCGGTAACCGGAGTGCACAATGGGGCGATTATGCCGACACACGTGCGATGTCTGGTGGAGACGGACGAATCGTCCGGCGCGCTCCGGCTGACCGGGGTGCTCGACACCACCGCCACCGGCACCGTACGCGACGCGCTGCTCGCGCGGCTCTGCGAACGGCCCGGCCCCGTGGTGGTCGACCTGTCCGGGGTGCGGATCACCGACCGCGCCGCCCGCCGCACGTTCGCCGAGGTACGCCGGGAGGTCGCCGACTGGCCGGCGGCGGACCTGCTGGTCGTCGACCCCACCGGGAGGACGGCCGGCGACGAGCTGCCCGTCTGGCCGACCCTCGACGAGGCGACGGCCGCGCTGGCGGTGCTCCCGACGGCCACGGCGGCCACGACGGAGCTGCCGCCGGACGTCGGGGCGGCGCGGCAGGCCCGGGCGCTGGTGCTCGACGGCTGCGCCCGCTGGGGGGTCGACGAGCTGGCCGAGGCGGGCTGCATCGCGGTGACGGAGATGGTCAACAACGTGGTGGCGCACGCGGGCACCCCGATGACCGTCCGGCTCGCGCCGCGCGGGGACACCCTGCACATCGGGGTACGCGACCACTCCCCGCGGCAGCCGACGTACGCCGGAC
This sequence comes from Micromonospora sp. NPDC048830, assembly GCF_043198215.1. Lineage (NCBI taxonomy): Bacteria > Bacillati > Actinomycetota > Actinomycetes > Micromonosporales > Micromonosporaceae > Micromonospora > Micromonospora sp. NPDC048830. The sequence continues at coordinate 294,299 of NZ_JBICUP010000002.1, read as the reverse complement.
TGGCCCCGGTGGACACGGCCGGCGGCCGGGGCCTGCTCCTCATCGACACGGTCGCCCGCCGCTGGGGCAGCACGCCGCTGCGCGACGGCAAGCTGGTCTGGGCGGTCCTGCACACCGAGGACGAACGCCCCTGACCTCCTTCCCCCTCCCGCGATCTTGCACTTTCCGCCCGGGCAAACCGGGCATTTCGCCCGAACTGGGGGCACAAACTGCAAGATCGCGGCGCCTCGCCCGACCCGCGCCCGGTCCCCCGCCGGTTACGGGTGGGGGGCAGCGGGTAGTGCTCAGGCATGCGCGACGACGAGTACCCGACCCCCGTCTCCGATCCCGAGGCGGAGGGGCTTCCCCAGACCGCCGACGACGACTCGACGGCCAACGACGACCTCTTCACCGGCCGCGAGGCGGACGGCCCGGAGCCGGCCCAGCTGCCGGGGGACCGCACGCCGGTCGCCGTGGACCGGTACGGCACCACCGCCGAGGAGCAGCTCGACGGGGAGTCGCTGGACTACAAGCTCGGGCGGGAGGTCTACGAGCGTCCCGCCGACGACCCGCTGGCCGCCCCGGTCGACCCGGACATCGCGGCCGAGGCCGACAGCCCGGCGGCGGCCGCGCAGGCGCAGCTCGACGCGGACGTCATCGACCCCGGCCCCACCTCCGACCCGAAGTCCCCGATCTCGGTCTACGACCACGGCCGGCTCGGCGGCGTCGCCGACACCACCGTCGGCCGCCTGGTGGAACCGGACGAGGGGGCACACAGCGACCTGGAGACCGACAGCGTCGCGTACGACGCGGGCTCGGCCGGCGGCGGGGCGAGCGCCGAGGAGCTGGCGATCCACGAGACCCGCCCGCCCGAGTCGCGCTGACGGCGTCCGCCCCTTCCTGCGCGAGAGTTGGCAGTCCAGGTACTCGACACGCCGGGAGAAGCGCGGCCCGGCCGTCAACCTTCCCCATCAGCGATCGACCAGCCAGCCCACCCACAGGTCACGCCAGCCACGACCCACCAGCCCACCCACAGTCACGCCGGCCACCGCCTCGACAGCCGATCCCCGACCTGGAATCAGCCGTCGAGGCCGCGCTCGATCGCGTACCGGGTCAGCTCGACCCGGTTGTGCAGTTGCAGCTTGCCCAGCGTGTTCTGCACGTGGTTCTGCACCGTCCGGTGGGACAGCCCGAGCCGCTCGGCGATCTGCTTGTACGACATCCCCTTGGCCACCAGCCGCAGCACCTCGGTCTCCCGGTCGGTGAGTCGGGGCGCGCCGTCGTCCCGGCCGGCGGGACCGGCCGTCCGGACGCCGGAGGCCGTGCCGCGCCGGCTCGGCCCCTCCCCGGCGAGCCGGCGGAACTCCCCGAGCACCAGCCCGGCCAGACCGGGCGTGAAGACGGGCTCGCCCGCGGCGGTGCGCCGCACCGCGTCCAGGAACTCGGCCGGCGCGGCCGACTTGACCAGGTACCCGGTGGCCCCGGCCTTCACCGCGTCCAGGACGGTCTGCTGCTCCCCGCTGGCCGAGAGCATCAGCACCCGCACCCCGGGCAGCGCCGCCCGCAGCCCCCGGATCACCTCCACCCCGGAGATGTCCGGCAGTTGCAGGTCGAGGACGACCACGTCGGGACGGGCGGCGGCGGCCACCCGCACCGCCTGACGCCCCTCGCCGCTGGTGGCGACCACCAGGTGGCCGGCCTCGGTGAGGTCGCGGGCCACCCCCTCGCGCCACATCGGGTGGTCGTCCACCACCATCACCCGTACGCTGGCGTTCCCCGACGTGTTCACCGGGCGGCCCTCGGCACGGTCAACTCCACCTCGGTGCCCGCGCCGGGCGCGGACGTGATGGTCACCGTCCCGCCCAGGTCGGCGATGCGGCCCCGGATGGACTGCGCCACCCCGAGCCGGCCCTGCCGGGCGGCCTCGTCGAGCCGGCCGGCGGCGATGCCGGGGCCCTCGTCGCGTACCGAGACGGTCACCGTCTCCCCCTCGTCCTCGATCAGCACCCACGCCCGCCCGCCCGCGTGCCGGTCCACGTTCTCCAGCGTCGCCCGGGTCGCGGCGGCCAACTCCCGGGCCGTCCCGGCGGGCAGCGGGACCCCGGTGGCCGGCGCCGACACCGAGACCGCCGCCGAGGCGTACCGGCCGAGCAGGGCGCGCAGGTCCAGGGTGCCCGGGTCCGCCTCGGCCCCGCCGTCGGGCGGCGGCGCACCCGCGATCAGGGCGCGCAGCGCCGCCTCCTGCTCCCCCGCCAGCCGGGCCAGCTCGCCGGCCTCGCCGTCGAGGTGGGCGCCCCGCCGCTGCACCATGGCCAGCACCTGGAGCACCGAGTCGTGAATGCCCCGGGCCAGCCGCTCCCGCTCCCGGGTCGCCGCCTCCAGCTCGACCGCCCGTTGCAGCCGCTGCTCGGCGGTCACCGCGAGCCGTGCGACGTGCCCGACCACGACGCCGGCCAGCAGCAGGAGGATGACACCCGTGACGGTGGACTGGCCGATCCGCTCCCGGGTGGCCAGGTCCGCCGCACCCATCGCCAGCGCGGCCACCGCGCCCCGGCGCCGACCGCCGGAGACGGCCCAGGCCAGCACCGGCCCGGCCAGCCAGACCACGGCCAGGCTCGGTACGCCGCCCGCGAGCCCCGTTCGCCCGATCACCCACGGGCTGGCCAGCAGGACCGCGAGCACCACCGCGAGGTCGGCCGCCAGCAGCGGCCAGCCCCGCCGCCGGGGGCGGGCGTAGCCGAGGGCGGTGAGCACCGTCCAGCCGAGCATCGCCAGCAGGACGATCCCGGCGACCAGCGGGTGGGCGTACCGGTCGGCGTCGCGCAGGGCCAGCACGCCGACGTACGCCAGGGCGGCGAACCGGAACACCGCGACGGCCCGCCAGAGCGGGACCTCGAAACCACCAGGCGGCGACGGCACGCCCGACACGATGCCACAGCCCGTCGGGACGGAATCCCGCGCGCCGCGTACGGTGGTGTCCATCGACACCACCGTCCTGATCGCCGAGGCCTTCGACCAGGCCCAGGTGACCGAGCTACGGCACTCGGTCACCTCCTGCGCCCACGCGGCCGGGCTGGACGGGCAGCGCCTCGACGACTTCGTGCTGGCGGTCAACGAGCTGATCAGCAACGCGGTCCGGCACGGCGGGGGGCGGGGCTGGCTGCGGCTGTGGCACGAGCCGGGACGGGTGGTCTGCGAGGTCGCCGACCACGGGCGGGGCATCAGCGCGGGGCGGCTCGGCCAGCGTGGGCGCCCCGCCACGGACGTCCCCGGGGGTTGGGGCCTCTGGCTGGCCCGGGAGCTGAGCGACGCCATGGACATCGACACCGGCCCGGCCGGCACCGCGGTCCGGATCAGCGCGGCGGTCGGGGCCGGGTAGCGCCCGACCCTCGCCCTCGCCCGGCCCTCGCTTGGCCGGGCCATGTCGGCGACATGGCGGTATCCCAGCGGCCGTGATGCCGCCATGTCGCCGACATGGTGCCCGGCGGCACGCGCAGGCGGCACGCGCAGGCCGTCGGCCGGCTCAGCCGAACAGGGCGCTGACCGACTCTCCGTTGTGGATCCGCCGCATCGCCTCCGCCAAGGCCGGCGCGACGGAGAGCACCTCCAGCTTGGGCACCCGCTTCTCGGCCGGGATCGGCACCGTGTTGGTGCAGACGATCTCCAGCACCCCGGGCTGCTCGCTGAGCCGCTCCAGCGCCCCGCTGGAGAAGAGGCCGTGGGTGCAGGCCAGCCGGATCGACCGGGCCTTCAGCTCGCGCAGGTGGGCCATCAGCTCGATCACCGTGCTACCCTTGGCGATCTCGTCGTCCAGCACGATCACGTCCCGGTCGGCCACGTCACCGATCACCGTACTGATCTTGACCCGGTCGTCGCTGAACCGCTGCTTCGCGCCGGCCGCGACCGGGGTCCCGAGCATCCGCGCGAAGGCCGCCGCCTCCTTGGCGTTACCCAGGTCGGGCGAGACCACCACGGCGTTGCCCAGGTCGTACCGCCGGAAGTGGCCGGCCAGCTCGCGCAGCGCGTGCAAATGGTCCACCGGGACGCTGAAGAAGCCGTGCACCTGCGGGGAGTGCAGGGTCATCGCCAGCACCCGGTCCGCGCCGGCCGAGGTGAGCAGGTCCGCGACCAGCCGGCCGCCGATCGAGATGCGCGGTGCGTCCTTCTTGTCCGACCGGGCGTACGCGTAGTGCGGCAGCACCACCGTGATCCGGCCGGCCGAGGCGCCCCGGGCCGCGTCGATCATGAGCAGCAGCTCGACCAGGTTCTCCTGCACCGGCGGGACCAGCGGCTGGATCAGGAACACGTCCCGCTCACGGCAGTTCGCCTGCAACTGCACCTCCAGGCAGTCGTTGGCGAACCGGGACACCCGCACCGGGTGCAGCGGCACCCCGAGATGGGTGCAGATCTCGGCGGCGAGGTCGGGATGGGCGGTTCCACTGAAGACGGCGATGTCGCGCACGTCCACAGATCGTACGGCCGGTGACGCCTCCCGTCGCCCGTGGACCGGCGACGGCGGACGAGCGCGGGCGGGCGCGAGCGCGGGCAGGCGCGAGCGCGGGCGGGCGCGGGCGGGCGCGGGCGGGCGCGGGCGGGCGCGGGCGGGCGCGGGCGGGCACTAACGGGCACTGGCGGGCACTGGCACTGGCGGGCACTGGCGCGGGCGGGCACTGGCGGGCACTGGCGCGGGGCGGGCACTGGCGCGGGCGGGCGCGAGC
>NZ_JBICUP010000002.1:271921-289507 GCF_043198215.1 Micromonospora sp. NPDC048830 | reverse complement strand
CGTGCGCGGGCAGGCGCGAGCGCGGGCAGGCGCGAGCGCGGGCAGGCGCGAGCGCGGGCAGGCGCGAGCGCGGGCAGGCGCGAGCGCGGGCAGGCGCGAGCGCGGGCAGGCGCGGGCGGGCACTGGCGCGGGGCGGGCACTGGCGCGGGGCGGGCACTGGCGCGGGGCGGGCGCGCGGGGCAGCGGCCGGCGGGCAGCGGGCGGCGGGCGGCGGACCGGCGGCGGGGCGGGTACGGTGCTGCCGTGACCGGACAGTACGTCGCCGCCATCGACCAGGGCACCACCTCGTCGCGGTGCATCGTCTTCGACCGGGCCGGCGAGATCGTCTCCGTCGCCCAGCGCGAGCACCGGCAGGTCTTCCCCCGACCCGGCTGGGTCGAGCACGACGCCGAGGAGATCTGGGAGAACGTCCAGCTCGTGGTGCGGGAGGCCCTGGACGCCGCCGGCACCGGCCCCGAGGGGCTGGCGGCGGTCGGCATCACCAACCAGCGGGAGACCACGGTGGTCTGGGACCGCGCGACCGGCCGGCCGGTCGCGCACGCCGTCGTCTGGCAGGACACCCGCACCGGCCCGCTGCTGCGCGAGCTGGCCGACGCGTACGGCGAGGAGCGCCTGCGGGCCCGCACCGGGCTAACCCTGGCCACGTACTTCGCCGGGCCGAAGCTGCGCTGGCTGCTGGACAACGTGGACGGTCTGCGCGAGCGCGCCGAGCGGGGCGAGGTGCTGTTCGGCACGATGGACAGCTGGCTGATCTGGAAGCTGACCGGCCGGCACGTCACCGACGTGACCAACGCCAGCCGAACCATGCTGATGGACCTGGAAACCCTGGACTGGGACCCGGAGCTGCTGGACGCACTGCGGGTGCCCGCCGCGATGCTCCCCGAGATCCGCAGCTCCGCCGAGGTCTACGGCACCGCCGAGGGGGTGCTGGCCGGCGTGCCGGTAGCCAGCGCCCTGGGCGACCAGCAGGCCGCCCTGTTCGGGCAGACCTGCTTCCAGCCCGGCGAGGCGAAGTGCACGTACGGCACGGGCAGCTTCCTGCTGCTCAACACCGGCGCCAGCCCGGTCGCCTCGGCGCACGGCCTGCTGACCACGGTGGCGTACCGGATCGACGGCCAGCCTGCCGCGTACGCCCTCGAAGGGGCGATCGCGGTGACCGGCTCGCTGGTGCAGTGGCTGCGGGACAACCTCGGACTGATCTCCACGGCCCCCGAGATCGAGGACCTGGCCCGCACCGTGGACGACAACGGCGGCTGCTACGTGGTGCCGGCCTTCTCCGGGCTGTTCGCGCCGCACTGGCGCAGCGACGCTCGTGGGGTGATCGCCGGGCTGACCGGGTACATCACCAAGGGGCACCTGGCCCGGGCGGTGCTGGAGGCGTCGGCCTGGCAGACCCGCGAGGTGGTCGACGCGATGAACGCCGACTCCGACGTGGCGCTGCGCCGGCTGCGGGTGGACGGCGGGATGACCGGGAACGCCCTGCTCATGCAGTTCCTCGCCGACGTGCTGGACGTGCCGGTCGTCCGCTCCCGGATCACCGAGACGACCTGCCTCGGCGCGGCGTACGCGGCCGGGCTCGCCGTCGGCTTCTGGCCGGACCTGGCCACGCTGCGCGCCCAGTGGCGCTCCGACGCCCAGTGGACGTCGGCGATGACGCCGGAGCACCGCGATCGGGAACTGCGCAACTGGCGCAAGGCCGTCCAGCGCACCCTCGACTGGGTGGACTGAGCCGCTCCGGTGATCGTCTGATGCTCAGCCCTCTTCCCGAGCATCAGGCGATCCTGCGGGCCTCAGCCCGCCCTGACCAGGGCGACGAAGGAGCGCCAGGCGGCGGGGTCGAAGGTCAGGGTGCCGCCGTCGCGGTCCTTCGAGTCGCGCACCAGCACCCGGCCGGGCAGGTTGTCGGCAACCTCCACGCAGGTGTCCCCTCCGTTGCCGGACCGGCTCGACACCCGCCAGCGAGGGGTGGGGGCAGCGTTCACAGCTCGCTCACCAGCTTCCCGATCAGCTCCAGCGAGGCGCCCTCGGGCAGGGCCTCGCCGAGCAGCCTGTCCCACATCGATCTGATCGTATCCACCGCGTCCGGCCGGTCCATCACCTGACCGAAGACGCCGTCCGAGTAGACCACCTCGTCGCCGTCGGGCAGGGTGGCCAGCACGAAGCCGCCGGCCAGCCCGGGGTGCGCGCCGACCCCGGCGGGCACGACGTGGAGCCGGATGTGCGGCAGCGCCGCCAACGTGATCAGCCGCTCCAGTTGGGCCCGCTGGACCTCCCGGTCGCCGACCACCCGGCGCAGGGCGGCCTCGTCCACGATCGCGGTGAAGCGCTTCGGGACCGGCCCGGTGATCAGCTCCTGGCGGGCCATCCGCGCGGCCGCGAGCTGCTCCACCTCCTCCGGGGTGTGGATGCCCTGCGCGGTCAGCACCGCCCGGGCGTACTCCTCGGTCTGGAGCAGCCCCGGCACCAGGCAGGGCTGGGACGTGCGGAGGGCGACGGCGTTGGCCTCTGCGGAGGGCGACGGCGTTGGCCTCGACACCCAGCCACGGGGCGAACCAGCTCGGCGACTGCTTCCGGTTGGCGGCGGCCAGCAACTCGCTGAGCAGGCCGGCCGTGCCGAGCGCCTCGTCGGCGGCGGCGGCCAGGTCCGGGGTGGGCCGCCGCCGGCCGGTCTCGATGGCGGCGATAGCGGAGGGGCTCACCTGATCAGCTCGGCGAGCGCCTCCTGCGAGACGCCCGCACTCGCCCGCGCCGCCTTGAGGGCCCGGATCCGCATGTCGAGATTCACCCGACCTCCCTTGAAGTCACTCGGACAAGGAGGGTGACAGATAGATCATCGACGCTCGCGGAACCGGGGTCCAGTGCTGCCGCCCAAATGGCGGTAACGGCGTGTCGAGACATTCGCAAGCGCTCACGCTCGCGTCCACGTCCGCACAACTTCAGGGAAACTGTCGCCTCCGGCGCGGGCCGAGGCCACAACTTCCCGGAAGTTGCCGCCTCACCCCGCGTCACCCCGCCGTCAGGGTGGCGTGAGCGGCGTCAGGACCAGGGGTTGCCCGTCAGTTTCTCGTAGACGTCGACGTAGCGGGCGCGGGTCGCCTCGATCACCTCGGCCGGCACCTCGGGGGCCGGCGGTCGCTTGTCCCAGCCGCTGCCGGTCGCCCAGTCGCGGACGTACTGCTTGTCGTAGGAGAACTGGCTGCGGCCCGGCTGGTACGACTCGGCCGGCCAGAACCGGGACGAGTCGGAGGTGAGCACCTCGTCGCCGAGGACCAGGCTGCCGTCCGGCGCCCAGCCCAGCTCGATCTTGGTGTCGGCGACCAGGATGCCCCGCTCGGCGGCCATCTCGGCGCCCCGCCGGTAGACGTCGATGGTGATCTGCCGCAGCCGCTCGGCGGTCTCCGCGCCCAGCTTGTCCACCACCTGCCGGTAGCTGATCGGCTCGTCGTGCTCGCCCTTCGGGGCCTTCGTCGACGGGGTGAAGATCGGCTCCGGCAGGATCGACGCCTCGACCAGCCCGCGGGGCAGCTCGACCCCGGAGACCGCGCCCGTGCGCTCGTACTCGACGAGGCCGCCGCCGGTCAGGTAGCCCCGGGCCACGCACTCGACCGGAACCATCTCCAACCGCCGGCAGCGGATCGCCCGCCCGGCGAACTCGGCCGGCACGTCGGTGGCGGAGATCACATGGTTCGGCACGATGTCGGCCAGCTGCTCGAACCACCACAGCGAGAGCGCGGTGAGGAGCCGGCCCTTGTCCGGCACCGGGGTCGGCAGCACCACGTCGTAGATCGAGAGCCGGTCGGAGGCGACCAGGATCAAGTCGTCGCCGTCGGCGTAGACGTCCCTGACCTTGCCCGAGTGCAGAAGTTCCACGGGACCAAGTACACCACGCGTCGATCGCCCGCCCGGACGGCCACCGGAACCGTCCAGAACCGCGAAGGCCGCCGGCAGCCGACCGAGCCGGGCCGTACGGCCGTTGACACCCGCGTACGCCGGCTGTGTAAATGATCCAAAACCGCCTCACGGACGACCAGGAGTGCCCCGTGCCCGTCGCCCGCCTGCCGCTCTCCCGCCCCGGCACCGACCCGGTCCGCCGGCGGTTGCTGAAGGCGCTGCTCGGAGCGCCGCTCGCCGCCGGCGGGCTGGCCGGCTGCGACCACGACGAGGGCACGCCGGTCGAGAACGGCCCGATCACGCTCTCCGTCTTCTGGTACGGCGGGACGAAGCGGGCCGCGCTGACCGAGAAGGCGCTCAGGCTGTACGCGGCGCGCAATCCGCAGGTCGGGTTCCGGGTCACCTGGCAGGACCGGGTCGGCTACTACGAGCGGCTGGCGACCCAGGCGGCCGGCGGCAACGCGCCCGACCTGTTCCAACTCGACGACGCGATCCTCACCGAGTACGCCGAGCGCGAGATCCTGCTCGACCTCGGCGGGTACGTCGCCGACCACCGGCTCGACCTGGGCGAGCTGCCGCCGGGCCTGGTCCGCTACGGCGAGGTCGACGACCGCACCGTGGGCGTCGCCGCGGCCCAGACCAGCGCCGCGCTGGTGTACAACCGGAGCCTGCTGCGAAAGCTGCGGGTGCCGGAGCCCCGCACGGGCATGTCCTGGGAGGAGTACGTCGACTGGGCGCAGCGGGTCACCCGCGCGGCCGGCGGGCGGGTCGCCGGCACGATGGACCCGTCCGGGGACGACCGGGCGCTCTGGCTCTGGCTGCGCGCGAAGGGCAGCGAGCTGTACCAGGGCCGGCGGCTCGGCTTCAGCGCGGGCGAGCTGGCCAACTGGTTCGAGCTGTGGCGGCGGGCCCGGGCCGGCGGGGCGACCCCGGGCGCGGCTCTCGTGGAGCGGGCCGAGAGCGGCGAGCCGGACCGGCAACTCGTGGTCACCGGGCACGCCGCCGCCTCGTTCGCCTGGGCCAACCAGCTTCCCGAGCTCCAGCGCCACACCCGCGACGAGCTGGCGCTGGCCGCGTTCCCCGGCCCGCCCGGCGCACAGTGGGCGCGGGCCCCGATGTACTGGGCCGCCTACCGGGGCACCCGCCACCCCGACACCGTGGCGGACGTCATCAACTTCCTCACCAACAACATCGAGGCCGGGGCGGCTCTCGGCAACGAACGGGGGGTGAACCCCAACCTGGGCATCCGCCGGTACGTGCGGGCGAACCTGACCGACCCCGTGCAGCACCGGGCCGCCACGCTCGCCGAGGCGCTGACCAACGAGCTGGGACCGGCACCCTCCCCGCCCCCGAAGGGGCATGCCCGGGTCCGCGCCCTGCTCGTCACCACCGCCGGGGCCGTCCGCTCGGGCCGGATCAGCGTACGCACGGCGGCCTCCCGTTTCATGGCCCAGGCCGACGCCGCCCTGGCCGGCTGACCGGGCACGGCCACGGGCCGGACGCCGGCCTCCAGCCTCAGGCGGCCACTAGCCCCCAGCCACGTGGGCGGACGCCAGCCACGTGCGGATGCCGCCGCACACGCGGGCGGCAGCCACGTATACGGCCCCAGGCACGCATACGATCCCAGCCACGTAGCGACCCAGCCGGGTACGGGGGCCCAGGCACGTACGCGGCCCCAGGCACGTACGCGGCCCCAGGCACGTACGCGATCCCAGCCACGTACACAGGCGACAGCCCCACATGCGGGCGCCAGCCAGCGAGGCGGCTGGGCGGCCCGACGGGTCACTCCGGCAGCCCGACGGGTCACTCCGGCGGCCTGCCGGTGTGGCGGGCCGTTCTCAGCGCCGGCGGTTGCGCCGGTTGTTGAGCAGCACGATCAACAGGATGATCACGCCGACGACGACCAGGCAGCACAACAGGCCGACGAAGCCGACGCCCCGGGACCGCCGCTTGGCTGCCTCGACCACCAGCTCGCCGGTGCCGCTGGACGCCCACGCCGCGACCGGGACGAAGACCGACAGCACGACCGTGCCGAGGACGGCGCCGAGCCGGCCCCACCATTTGCTCCACGAAGACATGCCCTCATCCTCGCCGAACGGCGCAAGGGCGGCAGGCCAGACGGCGGGCTGCATGGCGTGGCGCACGGCCAGGGTAAAGGCGGCGGACAGAATGCGGCAGCGGTCGCGAAACGGAAAAGGCCCCGGAGCGGACTCCGGGGCCTTTCGACGAGTAGCGGGGACAGGATTTGAACCTGCGACCTCTGGGTTATGAGCCCAGCGAGCTACCGAGCTGCTCCACCCCGCGTCGGCTTGTACAGCTTATCGCATCCGCCTGGCGAAGGTCGCAAGGGCCCCCAATCCTCCCCCGCCGAGCCCTTGGCCAGGGCCGTTGACCAAGAGGTTTGCGTCAGCGGGTCACGGGATCCTGACGCAAACCTCTTGATCAACGAGGCGGGCGACGCGGCCCCGAGGCGGCAGCGCGTCACCGAGGCGGGCGGCTGATCACCGAGGCGGCGGCGCGTCACCGAGGCGGGGGGCCGAGGCGACGTGCCAGTAGGGCGTGAAAAGGCCCCGGAGCGGACTCCGGGGCCTTTCGACGAGTAGCGGGGACAGGATTTGAACCTGCGACCTCTGGGTTATGAGCCCAGCGAGCTACCGAGCTGCTCCACCCCGCGTCGGCCCGTCAACGGTAGCGCATCAACCCGGGAAGCTGCAAAACGGTCCCCGCCACCCGCCCCCGCCATCGTCGACCGCGTCCGCTCAGCCGCCCGGCGCCGTCGAGGGCGTCGGCGAGGGGCTGCCGCTCGGCGACGTCGACGCGGCCGGCGACGCCGAGGCGGCCGGGGTGGCGGCCTTCTGCGCCTGCTGGAACGCGGTCATCGCCTCGTCCAGCGCCTTCAGCGCCTTGCCGTACCGCTCGAAGTCGCCGGACGCCTGCGCGGCCTTGACCTCGTCGATCGCCGCCTGCACCTTGCCCGCGGCCACGGCCAACTCGCCGGTCAGGGGCGGCGAGTTGTTCCCGCCGCTGGGCGGCGGCGGGGTGCCCTCGGCCGGGGGCGGGGTGCCCTGGGCGGCCTGTTTGCCCTGCTCGACGAGCTGCTTGATGCCGTCGGACAGGTTGTCGGCCAGCGCCACGTACGACCCGTCGCCGTAGGAGACCAGCACCTTCGACAGCACCGGGTACGCGTCCTGCCGCTGGTTGCTCTTGACGTAGACCGGCTCGACGTAGAGCATCCCGTCGCCGAACGGCAGCGACAGCAGGTTGCCGTACTGCACCTGCGACGTCTGATTGCTGGAAAGCAGGTTGAGCTGCTGGCGGATGTTCGAGTTGGTGTTGGTCATCTGCTGGTGCACCTGCACCGGGCCGGCGGTGCGGGTCTGGTCGGGCAGCTCCAGCACCTCCAGCCGTGGCTTCCCGTCGACGTACGACCCGGAGATCAGCGCGGCCAGGTTCTGCCGGCCGTTCGGGGTGACCGCGGAGGTGAGCTGGAACCGCGGCGCCTCCTGCCCGGGGAACTGCGTCCACAGGTAGTACGGCGGCTGCTTCTGCCCGCTGTCCGGCGCGTCCGGCACGTTCGGCACCTGCCAGAAGTCCTGCGCCGAGTAGAAGTCGCCCGGGTCGGTCACGTGGAACTTGGTCAGCAGGTTGCGCTGCACCTTGAACATGTCCGCCGGGTAGCGGAAGTGCTCGCGCAGCTCGGTCGGGATCTTGTCCTTCGGCAGGATCAGGTCGCCGCCGAACGCTTTGTTCCACGCCTTGAGCACCGGGTCGGTGTCGTCGAACTGGTAGAGCCGCACCGTGCCGTCGTACGCGTCGACCGTCGCCTTCACCGAGTTGCGCATGTAGTTGACGTTCTCCCGGGCCAGCTGGAAGGTGCCCCGGTTGGTCAGCTCGTCGGTGGTCTCGGCCTGGAGGTTGATCCGCTCGGCGTACGGGTAGGTCGCGGCCGTGGTGTAGCCGTCGACGATCCACTGCACCCGGCCGCCGACGACCGCCGGGTACGGGTCGCCGTCGAGGGTCAGGAACGGCGCGACCTTCTCCACCCGGTCCCGCGGGTTGCGCACGTACAGCAGCTTCGAGTTCTCGTTGACCGCCTCGGAGAGCAGGAGGTTCGACTCCTGCTCCTTGATGGCGTAGAGCAGCCGGCGGGTGAACGAGCCGATCTCGACGCCGCCCTCGCCGGTGTAGGTGTAGTACTGCTCGCCGCCGGTCTGGGTCGGCCGGTCGAACTCCGCGTTGCGCTTCGGGTCGGACTGCCCGACGATCGCGTAGTCGTCGGCGCCCATCCGCTCGCCGTAGTAGATCCGCGGCTGCTGGGCCGGGATCTCCTCGATCGCGGACGCGCAGCCCTGCGCCTCCTTGTCCGGCTCGCCGAGGAAGCCGGAGACGAAGTACGGCAGGCCGTTGCAGACCCGGTTGGCGGGGGCGGCCACCAGGCCGTAGCCGTGGGTGTAGACGGTGTGCCGGTTGATCCAGGTGTTCTGCTGGTCGGTCAGCTCCGTGTAGTTGATCTCACGGACGCCGACCACGTAGTCGGAGGTCTTCCCGGCCACCGCGTACCGGTCGATGTCCAGCTTCGGGCCGAAGTCGTAGAAGCCGCGCACCTGCTGGAGCTGGGTGTACGCGTCGGAGACCAGCTGCGGGTCGAGCAGCCGCACGTTCGGCACCACGGAGGTGTCGGTGGCCAGGCTGGCCGGCGGGACGAAGTTGTTCGCCGCGTACGGCGTGGTCTTCGTGTCGATCAGCCCGAACGCCGCCCGCGTGGCCTCGATGCTGCGCTGGATGTACGGCGCCTCCTTGTCCTTGGCGCTCGGCTTGACCTCGAACGTCTGCACCGCCCACGGGTAGATGCCGCCGATGGCGACGGCGGACACCCCGAGCAGGGCCAGTGAGATGCCCGGCCAGACCAGGTTCCGCATCACCGCGTTCGAGAAGACGATGATCGCGATGGCCACCACGACGGAGATGTAGGCGAGGATCTCCTTGGCGGGCAGCAGCGCGTTCACGTCGGCGTACCCGGCGCCGTAGAGCTTCGCGCCCTCGTTGTACTCCAGCAGCATCGCCCGCCGGTCCAGCACGTACGCGACCGCCTTGAGCAGCACGAAGACCGCGACCAGCGTGCTCAGGTGGGCGCGCGCGGCGCCGGTCATCCGGTCCCCGACGCCCTGCAGCCGCACCCCGCCGAACACGTAGTGCACGGCCAGCGCGCCGAGCAGGGCGAGCACGACGGCGGTGAAGCCGACGCCGAGCAGGTAGCGCCAGAACGGCAGCTGGAAGACGTAGAACCCGACGTCCACGCCGAACTCCGGGTCCTTCACGCCGAAGTCGCCGCCGTTGCGGAACAGCAGCCACTGGTTCCACCGGCTCTGCGCGGAGAGCCCGGCGAAGATCCCGATCACCAGCGCGGCCAGGCTGATCCACAGGCCCAGCCGGGGCTCCAGCACCATCCGGTACCGCTCCAGGGTGGCCTGCTCGAGCGAGTGCGGGCGCATCCTGGGGCGCAGCCGGTGGGCGAGCCAGAGGTTGCCGCCGACGACCAGCGCCAGGCCCAGGCCGACGACGAGGAAGAGCAGCAGCCGGGTGGCCAGCACCCCGGTGAAGACCTGGGTGTAGCGCACCTCCTCGTACCAGAGCCAGTCCGTCCACGCCTGCACACCCCACCCGAGGACGGTGAACAGCACGAACACCCCCACCAGGACGCCGATCGTGACGCGTCCGCGTCGGCTCATCCTCGGCAGGGGGCTGCTACGCATGACCACTGTTGGCTCCGCACGCTCGATGTGATCGGCTCCGACCAGGCAACCAGAGTACGGGGTATTCCTGAAAGCGTCGCCCACGGTCACGCCGGGCGGGCCCACGGCGGTCAGCAGCGGGTGGGCTGACCCCCCTCGCGCAACGTCTCCAGGGCCTTCAGCGCATCGTCCAGGGAACCCACCCGCAGCAGCGGAAGGTCGGGCTGCGGGTTACGGACGGCCTCGGCGCAGTTGGCCTCCGGCACCAGGAACACCTTCGCCCCGGCGTCCTTCGCGCCGACCAGCTTCTGCGCGATCCCGCCGATCGGGCCGACCCGGCCCTCGTCGTCGATCGTGCCGGTGCCCGCGATGATCTTGCCGCCGGTCAGGTCGGCCGGTTCCAGCTTGTCCACGATCCCCAACGCGAACATCAGGCCGGCGCTCGGGCCGCCGATGTCGTTGAGATCGATGGAGAGGGTGAACGGGTGCGGCTGCTGCTGGTCGATCTCGATCCCGACCCGCGGCCGGCCGTCCTGCTCGCGGCTGGTGACCCGTGCCGTGGCGGCGACGCCGTCGCGGGTGTAACCGATCGTCAGCGTGGTCCCGGCCGGCCGGGCACGGATCAGCTCGGTGAGCCGGCCGGCGCTGGTGACCTGCTCGCCGTCGACCGAGGTGACGACGTCGCCGGGCTTGAGCACCCCGGCCGACGGGCCGTCCGCGCCGACCGTCTTCACCAGCACCTGCACCGGGTAACCGAGCTCGCGCAGCGCCGCCGTCTCGGCGCTGGTCTGCGAGGCGCGGAAGTCCTCCTCGTTGCGCTGCTCCACCTCCTGGCGGCTCTCCCCCGGCGGGTAGACCAGCTCGCGCGGCACCACCGCCTCGTCCGGGGAGAACCAGCCGGCCAACGCCGAACGCAGCCGCACGGTGGGCTGCACCCCGACCGTGGTCAGCCGGAGCTGACCGGCGGAGGTGGACGCCGCCCGCCCGCTCACCTGGATGACCTCCTTGCCGTCCGAGGTGCCCAGCGTGTTCACCGTGGGCCCGGGACCGAGCACCACGTACGGGATGGGGACGCTGAGCACGCCGAAGCTGAGCAGGGCGGTCAGCAGGGCACCCAGCAGGACGGTCAGGCCGCGACGTCTCATGGCGCAGAGCGTACCGATCGGCCGTACGGGGGCCGGGGGCGTGACGGCGACTTCGCCCTCAGCGCAACGCCGGTGGCGACGACCTGGGGCACTGCCCGCGTACCGTAGACGTCGTGCCTGATATTCCGTTCGGCTTCCAGCTCCCGGGCGGGCAACCGCCCGACCCCAACGATCCCGCGCAGATGCAGCAGTTCATGTCGCAGTTGCAGCACCTGCTCTCCGCGCCGGGCAGCGGGCCGGTCAACTGGGACCTGGCCCGGCAGGTGGCCGCCAGCCAGCTCTCCGCCGCGGGCGACCCGGCGGTCTCGCCGTCCGAGCGCACCGGCGTGACGGAGGCGCTGCGCCTGGCCGACCTGTGGCTGGAGCCCGCCACCTCCTGGCCGACGGGCATCCGCACCGCGTCGGCGTGGAACCGCAACGAGTGGATCTACAAGACGCTCGACGTCTGGCGCAAGCTCTGCGACCCGGTGGCCGCCCGGATGGTCGGCGCGATGGGCGACCTGGTGCCGCCGGAGGCCCGGGCGCAGCTCGGCCCGATGCAGTCGATGGTCGCCACGCTCGGCGGCGCGCTCTTCGGCGGGCAGCTCGGGCAGGCCCTCGGCTCGCTCGCCGCGGAGGTGCTCTCCGCCGGCGACATCGGGCTCCCGCTCGGCCCTGCCGGCACGGCCGCGCTGATCCCGGCCAACATCCGCGCGTACGGCGAGGGCCTGGAACTGCCCGAGGACGAGGTGCGCCTCTACGTCGCCCTGCGCGAGGCGGCCCACCAGCGGCTGTTCGAGCACGTGCCGTGGCTGCGCGGGCATGTGCTCACCGCCGTGGAGACGTACGCCTCCGGCATCCGGGTGAACCGGGAGGCGATCGAGGAGGCGATGGGCCGACTCGACCCGACCGACCCGGAGTCGATGCAGGCGATCGCGCTGGAGGGCATCTTCACCCCGGAGGACACCCCGGCGCAGAAGGCGTCGCTGGCCCGGCTGGAGACGGCCCTCGCCCTGGTGGAGGGCTGGGTCTGCCACGTGGTGGACAGCGCCGTCGGGGATCGGCTGCCGAACGCGGTACGCCTCGCCGAGGCGTTCCGCCGCCGCCGGGCCGCCGGCGGGCCGGCCGAGCAGACCTTCGCGGCCCTGGTCGGCCTGGAGCTGCGCCCGCGCCGGCTGCGGGAGGCCGCCGCGCTGTGGGCCGCGCTGACCGAGCACCGGGGCATCGCCGGCCGGGACGGCGTCTGGGGCCACCCCGACCTGCTTCCTTCCGACGACGACTTCGCCGACCCGGTAGCGTTCGCCACGGCCCGCGCCGACCTGGACGACGAGCTGGCCAACTTCGACTTCAACGCGCCGGGCGCGCCGGAGGAGCAGGCCCCCGGCTCGCCCCGCCCACGTCCCGAGGGCGACACCGACGAGTCCTGAGGCTCCGCGCCGTACGGCCGCCGTCGCGCCCGCGACGGCGGCCGTCGCCGTCTCGGGCGCTGCCGCACGCCTCGGGCGCTGCCGCACGCCTCGGGCGCTGCCGCGCGTTGCTCAGGCGTCAACTTCAGGGAAGTAGTCCCCTCGGCGCCGCCCGACACAACTACTTCACTGAAGGTGCACGGATCTTGGCGCGGCGCGACGCGTGCGGCGCGGGGCATGCGGCGCGGGGCATGCGGGGCGGGGCATGCGGGGCGGGGCACCGGGCACCGCGCATGCCCGGGGCAGGCGCGCGAAACACGGGGCACGCGCGAAACAGGGGGGCACGCGGGCACGGGCACCGCGCGGGCGCGAGGCAGGCACAGGGCCGGCGCACGGGCACAGGGCCGGCGCACGGGCACAGGGCCGGCGCACGGGCACCGCGCGGGCGGGGCTGTCAGGGGTGGCCGGAGAGGAGGGCGCGGGTGGCGTCCCAGCCCTCGACCGCCGGGTCGAGGGTGGCCAGGTCCGCCGGGCCGCGCAACCGCCGCCAGGCGGTGGTGACCGCGACGTCGCCGGGGCGCGGGGCGGCCCGGCGCAGGTCGGCCGGGAGCGCGGCGTCCAGGTCGATCTCGGGCAGCCAGTCCGGTACGGGCAGCCGCGACGCGACGCCGAGCAGGCCGGGACCGCCGCCCTCGGCCGGGGCGACCGCCACCGGCCAGGTGGTCAGCGGGCGGAGCAGCTTGCCGACGGTCAGCCCGGGCAGGTCGGGGGCGTCGGCGGCGACGACGGCCGCCTGATCGTACCCGGTCAGCGCGGCCAGGACCGCGGTGGCCGTCGGTACGGGCACCTCGTGCACGGCGGTGCCGGGCCAGACGACGGCCTCGGCGAGGGCCCGGTCGGCCGGGGTCACCGCGACCGCGGTCTCCACCTCCTGAAGCGTGGCGAGCAGGTCCACCACGTCCTCGGCGAGCGCCGCCCGCCACCGTCCCGGGTCGACGCCCGGCGGCGTCCAGGCCACCGGTCCGAGCAACGCCACCACCACACGTCGGGCCACGCCCCGACCCTAGACCGTCGCCCGGACCGCCGCGACAGCTGGCGGCGACGCGCGTCCGCGGACCGCCCCCGGACCCGGCGATGTCGCCGACATGGCGGGAACCCGCCCGCTCGGACCTGGCGATGTCGCCGACATGGGGGTCCCGTCCGACCAGACCCGACCATGTCGCCGACACGGCGGGATCCGGGCGCGGGAGGGTCAGTCGCCCAGGGGGCTGGCGGAGACGGCGGCCACGCCCTCCAGGTAGCCGCGGGCCCGCTCGGCCTTCGGGTAGCGCCCGACCAGCGCCCAGAACCGGGCGTTGTGGCTGGGCACGATGAGGTGGACCAGCTCGTGGAGCAGGACGTAGTCGATCACCCAGTCCGGCATGTCCTGGAGCCGGTGCGAGATGCGGATGGTGCGGTCAGCCGGGGTGCAGGAGCCCCAGCGGCCGTTCTGGTTGGTCACCCAGCGGACGCTGACCGGCACGGCCCGGGTGCCGTGGTCGGGCAGGTAGAGCGCGATCAGTCGGCTGGCTCGGCCGAGCAGTTCCTCGTCGGAGCGGGCGAGCCGCCCCTCCCGCGCCTCCAGCCGGGCCAGCATCCGGTCGACCCACTCGCTCTCCTCGGCCCGGGAGAACTGGTCGGGGATGAGCACCACGACGCGTTCCCCGTCGCGGTAGGCGGACACCGTGCGTCGCCGGCGCTGGCTGCGCCGTACCTCGACGACCGGCTTCCGCGCGCCTGCCATCAGCGGGCCGCGCGGCCTCGGAATGCTGTCACGAAGGAAAGCTAATGGGTACTGACCAGGGGTCCGCAAGGGTCAACACCACGACACGCGCCCAGAAAGTCATGGTTGGTGCCGGCTAGTCCCGAAAAAAATCCTTGCGGACCGTCACCACGCGGCCCCACCCGCCGTCGTGCGGCGGCGGTCGACCGGGTCGCGTCCTCCTCGGCACACCGTAGGTGATCGCGTCGCCGGCGACCCCCTCGGGGGCCACCCTGCGGGGCATCTGTAGGGGTTCACCCGGCGTGTCCCCGCCAAACTGACTTATCCGACCTAATTCGGCATGCACACTCTCGACGTCGACTTGCTCACAGTGGCGAAGCACAGCTGACATGGAACCCCCCACACCTGGGTAGGGTCCGCGGACCAGCGGTCACGAGGGTGGCCGCGGAGAAGACCCAGCGCCGGCGCCCTCCGTGGCCCGCCGCCGGGCGACCCCGCCGGAACCGGATTGACCGGCGGAAGAGACGAGGAGGGCACCGTGGCCGACCAGGCCCAGACCTACAACGGTTACTGCGTCAAGTGCAAGGAGAAGCGGGACTTCGAGGGTCGCATCGAGGTCTCGAAGACCGGGATGAACATGGCCAAGGGCAAGTGTCCGGTGTGCGGCACAACAGTGAACCGCATCCTGGGCAAGGCGAAAGTCTGACCGTACGTACCGGTCCGGGGGAGGGGTGGCGACGGCCGGCCCTCCCCCGTCGCGTCGGCGGGTCCTCTCCCGCCACGTCAGAGGGCCCGGGGACGGGTCGGGTGAGGTGTCGGCTGCCCGACACAGGTTACCGACCGGTTGTGGATAACCCGGCAAATCCTGTGGACAGCCCTGGACAGGGCGGTGCCCACCTGTGGACAACGATCGACGGACTGCAGGGAAGCGGTCACGATTCGTCGTCATGAGCCCTGCCGCGCTCCCCCGTCCCGCCCTGCTTCCCGGCCTGACCCGTCTCTGGCGGAACCGGCACACCCTCCAGCTCGGGCTGGAGCCGGGCCGCGCCGTCCTGGTCGAGGTGGCCCATCCTCGCGCCGTCCGGGTGCTCGACCTGCTCGACGGCACCCGCAGCGAGCGCATGGTCCTGGCGCACGCCGCCGAGGTCGACGTACCGCCCGACGAGGCGCGCGGGCTGCTCGACGCGCTGCGCGGCGCCGGGCTGGTCGTACCCGCGCACACCCTGCTGCCCCGCGACCTGGCCGGCCCGGCGCGCAGCCGGCTCGCCGCGGAGGCCCGGGCGCTCGCCCTGTCCGCGCGCGCCCTGCCCGGGACGCCCGCCCAGGTGCTGCGGCGGCGCCGTGCCGCGCGTGTGCTGGTCACCGGCGGCGGCCGGCTCGGCGCGCCGGTCGCCGTGGCGCTCGCCCAGGCCGGGATCGGGCACGTCGATCCGGACCTGTCCGGGCCGGTACGCCCGGCGGACCTGGTCGGCACGGGCCTGGCCGCCGCCGACCTGGGCCGCCCGCTCGCCTCGGCGGTCCGCGCCGCGGTGCACCGGGCCGCCCCCGGCACCGCCACCCACCCGCTGCGGCGGGTCCGCCCGGACCTGGTGGTCCGGCTGGGCGTCGACCGGCCGGCGGCGCTGCTCGCGGCCGGATTCGCCCAGCGCCGCCAGCCGCACCTGCTGCTCGGCCTGTGGGAGGGGGTGCCCGTGGTCGGCCCGCTGGTGCGCCCGCCAGCCGGCCCGTGCCTGAACTGCGTCGACCTGCACCGCGCCGACCGGGACCCGGACTGGCCGGCGCTGGCCGCCCAGCTCGCCGCCGACGCCGGGGACCAGCCGTGCGGTACGGCGACCCTGCTCGCCGCGGTCGCGTACGCCGCCGCGGAGGCCCTGACCCACCTCGACGGCGGCGCGCCGGAGACGCTGGGCGGCGCGGTGGAGGTCACCGCCCCGGGGCGGCTGCGTCGGCGTACCTGGCCGCCCCACCCGTCCTGCCGGTGCGCGGGCCGGCGCTCGTGACGGCCCCGAACGCGGGCACGGCGGACCCAGCCAGGCCGGCGAGCAGCCGCGAGGCCCCCGAGTCGGTAACAATGGCCGGGTGACCGACATCCCGCGCCGGGCCGTCTCCCGGACCGCCAAGCTCGCCGCTCTGCCGCTCGGCTTCGCCGGTCGGACCGTCCTCGGCATGGGTAAGCGCGTCACGGGCCTCGCCTCCGACGTGATCTCCGCCGAGATCCAGCAGCGCACCGCCGAGCAGCTGTTCAGCGTGCTGGGCCAGCTCAAGGGCGGGGCGATGAAGTTCGGTCAGGCGCTGTCGGTCTTCGAGGCGGCCCTGCCGGAGGAGATCGCCGCCCCCTACCGCCAGGCCCTCACCAAGCTCCAGGAGGCGGCCCCGCCGCTGCCCGCCGCCACCGTGCACAGGGTGCTCGCCGAGCAACTGGGCCCGGACTGGCGAAACTTCTTCGTCTCCTTCGACGACAAACCGGCCGCCGCGGCCAGCATCGGGCAGGTGCACCGGGCGGTGTGGCGGGACCCGGACGGCATTCCGCGCGACGCGGCCGTCAAGATCCAGTATCCGGGCGCGGGCGACGCGCTGCTCGCCGACCTGAAGCAGCTCTCCCGGCTCGGCGGCATGTTCCGGGCGTTCCAGCCCGGGCTGGACGTCAAGCCGCTCCTGGCCGAGCTGCGAAAACGGATCACCGAGGAGCTGGACTACGAGCTGGAGGCCGAGTCGCAGCGGGCCTTCGGCACGGCGTACGCGGACGATCCGGAGATCTTCATCCCGGCGGTGCTCGCGGCGACCCCCCGGATCCTGGTCACCGAGTGGGTCGAGGGCGTACCGCTGGCCGACATCATCCGCGAGGGCACCGAGGAGCAGCGCGACGAGGCCGGGCGGCTGATGGCGATCCTGCACCTGTCGGCGCCGATGCGCGCCGGCCTGCTGCATGCCGACCCGCACCCGGGCAACTTCCGGCTGCTGGCCGACGGACGGCTCGGCGTCATCGACTTCGGCGCGGTGGCCCGGATGCCCGAGGGGACGCCCGAGCCGATCGGCCGGTTGGCCGGGCTGGCGCTGCGCGGCGAGGCGGACGCGGTCGTCGAGGGGCTGCGCGAGGAGGGCTTCGTCAGCGGGACGGAGCCGATCGACGCCCAGGCCGTGCTGGACTACGTCCGGCCGATGCTCGACCCGGTGGCCACCGAGGAGTTCCGCTTCACCCGGGCCTGGCTGCGGGCCGAGGCGGCCCGGCTGGCCAGCCCGCGGTCGCCGGCGTACCAGTTGGGGCGGCAGCTCAACCTGCCCCCGTCGTACCTGCTGATCCACCGGGTGACGCTCGGCTCGATCGGCGTGCTCTGCCAGCTGAACGCCAAGGCGCCGTACCGCGCGATCCTGGAGCGCTGGCTGCCGGGCTTCGCCCAGGTGGGCTGACCTAGAAAACCGGTGGGCTGACCGAGAGAACCGGCGGGCCGAACCGGGAGAACCGGTGAGTCGACGGAGAAAAGCCGGTGAGCCGAGCCGGGAGGACCGGCGGGCCGGTCCGCGAACGGACGGGCCGGCCCGGTGAAGCGACGCGGGGGCGGGGCGGGCGCGGGGGCGGGCCCCCCCCCCCCCCCCCGGGGGGTGTTGAACAGGACCCCCAACGCCCGGGCGGAGAGGGCGCCGGCCCGGCGCGACACGACGCGGACCAGCTC
>NZ_JBICUP010000002.1:93628-271911 GCF_043198215.1 Micromonospora sp. NPDC048830 | reverse complement strand
GGGGGCGGGGGGGGGGGGGGGGGGCCCCGGGGGGGGGGGGGGGGGCGGGGGGGGGGGGCCCCCGGGGGGGGGGGGGGCCCGGGGCCGGGGGGGGGGGGGGGCCCCGGCGGGGGGCCCGCCCCGCCCCCGCGCGTGTCGTGGTCGGTTACAGGACGCCCAGGTCGCGGGCCGCTCGGGTGCGGCCGCTCGCGGCGACGGTACGGGCGGATCGGGTTGCCTCAGTGCTCGTGGTGGTGCCGGCCTGAGGCCGGGGCATTCGGGCCCGGGACAACGCTTCGTTGAGTAGTTGCATCTCGACGGCTCCATTGGGCAGGTGCAGCATCTCTCTCAGCTTTCTCGCGGCCGGTGTGGCACCGGCGGGGTCGTGCGGATCGGGGTTGTCAGGCAGCCAGCCGGACCGCGTTGCGCTTCTGGGACAGCCCACTGGCTGCCAGGCGCGCCTCGGCCTCGACCTTCAGCGCGGCGTCACGCGCGACGTCCTCCTTGCGCGGGCGGCCCCGGGGCCGCTTGCGCGGGACGACCGCGCCACGCTCGAAGATCTCGCCGCCCCAGACGCCCCAGGGCTCGGCCCGCTCGACCGCGCCGGCGAGGCACTCGACGCGCAGCGGGCAGTCCCCGCAGAGCGACTTGGCCAGCTCGAGCTCGGTGGGCGAGTCGGAGAACCACAGGTCGGGGTCGAACTTCCGGCAGGGCAGGTTCGCCTCCAGCTCGACGCTCACGTCGAGGGGGGCCAACGCCAGACTCATCTCCCGGTCACCTCTCTCTCACTTCGATCTCGTGGATCGGATTTCCGACGTACTTCGACGGGACAAAAAACTGAGGCCGCGGATCCCGGTGTGCGGGTTCCGCGGCCTCGAGGTGAGCCGGTGGCCTGATGATCAGACCGGTCTACCTCGAGGTGGAACGCCGCGGACATCCGTGCGCTTGTTGGCGCCGCCGATACCCATGCCCGTGAAGCCACTGGTCCCCTCGATTCCGCTCGGTGCGGTCGCGAGGATCAGCTCGGCCTGATCCAGGACCTGGTGCACCTGCGGAACCGACGGTCGGGCGGCAGGGGCCACCCGGACAGCCGACAGTGGAGCGAAGGCGGCAGGCAGCGCCGCCGGACGCTCATAGGTGAAGATCTCCATCGGTGCCACCCCCTCACGTTCCTCGAAAGCCGACTGGTCCCGCACCCCGTGAGCAGCGCGAATGGCGCCGCTCGCGTGGTGTGTCCTGAGGCTATTCCTCGCCCGGGGGCGAGGGCAAACGAATTTACGGCTCGATTTTGAAAGTTTTCTCCGGGCAGACGTCGTCGACCGCCGCGCCCCCCACCAAGGCCAGCACCGGCTCGCCGTACAGGCCGAGCTTGCGGGGCCCGATCCCGGCGATCGCGATCAGCTCCTCGGGCCGGGCGGGCCGCCGTTCCGCCAGCGCGGTGATGGTGGCGTCGGTGAACACCACGTACGCCGGGACCTTCTGCGCGCCGGCCACCCGGGCCCGCCACTCGCGCAGCCGCTCGTACAGGTCCTGGTCGATGTCGGACGGGCAGGTGGGGCAGCGGCCCAGCTTGCGGTCCGGGCCGGCGAGCAGGGTCGCGCCGCAGATCCGACAGGAGACGACCTGCGGGCGGCGGCGCTCCCCGCGCCGGGCGACCGCCGCCGCGCCGGCCCGCTCCGTCCCGCCGCCGGTGCGGTCGAGCTGGGGCAGGAACCGGGAAGGCCGCCGGGCCCGCCCGCCCGGCGAGCGGGCCACCGCGTACGACAGCCAGAGCCACTCGCGGGCCCGGGTGATCCCGACGTAGAGCAGCCGACGCTCCTCCTCGACCTGGTCGGGCGTGCGCGCGTACGACGTGGGCAGGGTGCCCTCGGAGAGGCCGACGAGGAACACCGCATCCCACTCCAGACCCTTCGCGGAGTGCAGGGACGCCAGGGTCACCCCCTCCACCGTCGGCACGTGCTGGGCGGCGGCCCGCCGGGCCAGTTCCTCGTTGAAGTCGGCCAGCGTCACCGGGCGCTCCACGGCGGCGGCCTCGCCGATCGGCAGCACCTGTACCTGTCTTTCGCTCGCGACTGCGGGGCTCGCAAGCTCACTCCTCGCGCTCGCCGATGCCTGCCTTTCGCTCGCGACTGCGGGGCTCGCAAGCTCACTCCTCGCGCTCGCCGGTGGCGTGGCCGCGTACTCCTCGGCGAGCTCAACCAGGGCGGCGAGGGCCTCCCAGCGCTCCCGGGCGGCCCCGCCCGCCGGGGCGGCGTCCGGCGCCCAGCCGACCGCCGACAGCCCCTCCACCACGGCGTCCCGCAGCGGGGTCTCCCCCGGGATCGCGCGGGTCGCGGCCCGCAGCGCCACCATCGCCTGGCGCACCTCGGCCCGCTCGAAGAACCGCTCGGCGCCCTGCACCACGTACGGCACCTCGGCCTCGGTGAGCGCCTTCTCGTACGCCTCGGACTGCGCGTTCGCGCGGAACAGCACGGCGATCTCCCGGGCCGGGGTGCCGCCGTCGACCAGGGCCCGGCAGCGGGCCGCCACGGCGGCGGCCTCGGCCGGCTCGTCGGTGAAGATCCGCAGCTCGGGCTCCGGGCCGGGCGGGCGCTGGCCGCGCAGCTCCAGCCGCAACCGCGCCTCGGTGCCCCGGGCCTGGGAGATCACCGCGTTGGCCAGCCCGACCACCTGCGGGGTGGACCGGTAGTCGCGGACCAGCCGGACCACCGTCGCGTCGCGGTGCCGGCGGGGAAAGTCGACCAGGTACGCCGAGGTGGCCCCGGTGAACGAGTAGATGGTCTGGCTGGCGTCGCCGACGACGGTCAGGTCGTTGCGGCCGCCGAGCCACGCCTCCAGCAGCCGCTGCTGCAGCGGGTTGACGTCCTGGTACTCGTCGACCACGAAGTGCCGGTACTGGGCGCGGACCTGCTCGGCGACGTCCGGGTGCTCCTCGATGCCCCACACCGCCGCGCGCAGGATGTCCTCGAAGTCGATCACCCCGTTGGCCCGCTTGAGCCGCTCGTACGCCGTGAAGACCTCGGCCACCTTCGCGGGCTCGTGCGGCGTCTCGCGCAGCGCCTTGGCCGCCGCGACGACGTACTCCCCCGGCTCGACCAGGGACGACTTGGCCCACTCGATCTCGCCGGCCAGGTCCCGGGCGGCGGCCCGGTCGGTCCGCAGCCCGGCCCGGGCGGCGGCCAGGGTGACCAGGCGGACCTTGCTGTCCAGCAGTTCCGGCATGGCCCGCCCCTGGAGCAGGCGCGGGGCGAAGTAGCGCACCTGGCGCAGGGCGGCGGCGTGGAACGTGCGCGCCTGCACACCGGCCACCCCCAGCGCGGTGAGCCGGCTGCGCATCTCGGCGGCGGCCCGGGCGGTGAAGGTCACCGCGAGCACGTGCCGGGGGGACACCTGGCCGGTGAGCGCCCGGTGGGCGATCCGCGAGGTGATCGCCCTGGTCTTGCCGGTGCCGGCGCCGGCGAGGATGCACACCGGGCCGGCCGGGGCGGTCACCGCGGAGCGCTGCTCCGGGTCGAGCCCGGCGAGCACCCGCTCCGCCGCTGAGTGAACCCCCACAGCGTGGAATCATCTCAGCTCCGGCCGATGTTGCAGCGGTTAGCCTGGCCTGACTGGCCGGGTCGTACGGATCTTGGAGGACCAGATCATGTTGACGATGTATTCCACGCCGTGGTGCGGCTACTGCCACCGGCTCAAGTCGCAGCTCGACCGGGAGGGCATCGCGTACGAGGTGGTCGACATCGAGCAGGACACGAAGGCGGCGGAGTTCGTGATGAGCGTCAACGGCGGCAACCAGACCGTCCCGACGCTGCGCTTCGCCGACGGGAGCGCCCTGACCAACCCGTCCATCACCCAGGTCAAGCAGCACCTCGCGGGCCTCGCGAGCTGACCACCGGCCCCCGCTCGGGGGCGCGCGCACGGGGGAGGCGCGCACGGACACGTTCCCGCGAAGAGTGGCCGTCCCGCCCGGGTCGGCCACTCTTCCCGTTCCGCCCCTGGGCGCGCGGGGACGGGACGGGGGCGGACAACCGGCGACCGCGCCAGAGGAAGGCGCCCGCGGCGGTGGTCGCCACGCCGACCAGCACGAAGAGCAGGCGGTAGTCGAACACGCCGACGAGCAGCGCGCCGCCACCGATGGAGACCGCCTGCGGCCCGCTGACCACGGCCTCGGACGCCGCCGCCACCCGGCCCAGCAGGCCGGCCGGGGTGCGCCGCTGGATGAGGGTGTTCAACCCCACCATGATCAGCGGCAGCGAGAGCCCGGCCAGCAGCAGCGCCGCGACCCCGAGCCAGAGCCGGGGGTACGCCAGCGCGAGCGCGGCCGGGCCGAACAGCATCACCCCGGCGGCCAGCACCCCGACCTCACCGGCGCGGCGCACCAGGTCGGCGGAGAGCAGCCCGCCGACCAGCCCGCCGACGCCCTGCACGGCCACCAGCACGCCGACGAACGCGGCGTCGCGGCGCAGCCCCTGGTCGACGTACGCGAAGATCAGCGACTCGGTGAAGCCCATCACCAGCGAACCGAGCCCGTAGCCCAGCAGCGCCCGGCGCAGCGCGGGCTCGCCGACCAGGTGCCGCAGCCCCGCCCCCAGCTCGGCGGGCCAGCGCAGGTCGGCGCCGGCCGGCGGCGTCTCGGGCACCCGGAGCAGGGCGACCACGGCGGCGGCCGTACCGAACCCGGTCATCGCCAGCGCGGCGAGCAGCCAGCCGCCGACCGCGGCGTACAGCGCGGCTCCGGCGAGCGGGCCGACGAGCCGCAGCGCCTGCCGCACCGTCTGCAGCGCACCGTTGGCGTCCGCGAGCAGTTCGCCGGGGACGAGCTGCCGGATCAGCCCGCTGAGCAGGGCGCTCACCGTCAGGTACGACAGCCCGTACAGCGCCGCGACCACGTAGACGAGCCAGACGTCGCCGCTGTCGGAGATCGCGAACAGCGGCGTGAGCAGGGCGGCGGTGGCCAGGTTCGCGGCGACGAAGAGGGGCCGGCGGGGGTACCGGTCGACCGCCCAGCCGACCAGCGGCGCGAGCACCATCGGCGCGACGATCGCGAAGATGGTGGCCCCGGCCAGCCCGTCGGAGCCGGTCAGGTCCTTCACCCAGATCGCGAGGGCGAGCAGCAGGATCGACTCGGCGGCCATGCTGGCCACCAGCGCGCCGAACAACAGGCGGAAGTCGGGGCGGCGCAGGACGGTACGCATCGGAATCCTCTCCAGTAGGGCCGTGCCGCTCGCGCGGCACGCGGGGTCCCAGTAGGGCCGTGCCGCTCGCGCGGCACGCGGAGTCCCAGTGAGGCCGCGCCACCTGCTCGGCCAGCTCTTTTCTGCGAGACACGCGCCCGCCGAGGACTTCCCACATCGGCCGTGACGTCCATACTGGCCGTGGGGGGCGAATTTCATACAGTTACCGTCGTGTCTCGCGACGGTTGACGGAGAAGAGGACACCGTGCCTCCTGCCGGACCGAGCCCGATCCTGCGTCGCCGCAGGTTGGGCACCGAGCTACGCCGACTGCGCGAGGCCGCCGGTCTCACCGGGGAACAGGTCATCGAGCGGATCGGCTGGGCCTCCGCATCCAAACTGTCCCGACTGGAGAACGGCCGCAGCCGACCCGACCCGGACGACGTGGCCAGCCTGCTCGACCTGTACGACGCCCCCACCGAGCTGCACGAGGAGCTGCTCGGCATCACCCGCGAGGCCGGCGACATGCGCGGCTGGCTGAAGCGCTACCCGGTGATGACCCAGCAGCAGCGCAGCTTCGCCGAGCTGGAGGCGGGGTGCGCGGAGATCCGGGAGTACAACCCCGTCCTGGTCCCCGGCCTGTTGCAGACCCCCGGGTACGCCCGGCTGCGGATCGTCTCCGCCCGTCTCGTCGAGTCCGGTGCGGGCGACACGGAGCCCGGCGACACCCCGGAGACCGAGGTGGCCGCCCGGCTGGCCCGCCAGTCGCTGCTGACCCGGCCCGACGCGCCGCGCTACACGGCGGTGCTGGAGGAGGCGGCCCTGGGCCGGCGGGCCGGCCCGCCGGAAGTGCTCCGGGAGCAACTGGTGCAACTGTGCGAGCTGGCCGTGCTGCCGAACGTCACCCTGCACCTGCTGCCGTGGGACACCCCGGTCGGCGAGTGGTACCTCCCCCCGACCGCGTTCTCGGTCTACCGGTTCGCCGACCCCCTCGATCCGGAGACGCTGGCGATCGAAGGTGGCTTCACCAACGCCATGTCAACCGAGGCAAACGCCTTAAATAGCTATAAAGTGGTGTTCGAGTGGCTATGCTCGGCGGCGCTCTCCGCATCGGACACCCTCTCCTGGCTCATCGAGGCGACGGGGCGGCTGCCCGGGACGGCAGGCCCGTCCACGGCGGCCCACGGGCCGGCAACGGCGCCGGCCCAACGCCGCCGGCAGTCCGGACGCCTGACGGATCGGTGATCGCACCCCGGGACCCGCCCCGGCCGGGCGTACGGCGCGCCACTCGTTCCATCGGAACAGTTCAGTCAGGAGCAGACCATGAACGAGATCCGCAACACACCATCCGCCCTCGCCCGGCAGCTCGCCGACGCACCATGGCGGACGAGCACCCGCAGCCAGACCTCCAACTGCGTCGAGGTGGCCCCGCTACGCGAGGGCCCTGCCGCGGTCGCCCTGCGCGACAGCAAGGACCGCGGCGGCCCGGTGCTGCTGTTCGACCGGGCCGGTTGGCACGGGTTCATCGCCGGCACGAAGGCGGGGCAGTTCGACCTGAGCTGATCCCCTGACCCGTACGGGGCCGTCGGCGGGCGCCGGCGGCCCCCTCGTCTGTCCGGGACACAGCACCGCTGACCAGGCATCATCCGATCAGGCGAGCCTTGGAATCAATCGTCGTGTTTCACTTGCTGGGACGAGGCCCGGGCGTAACATGTCGAAAGAGTGACGTGGAACTTCCACTGAGTACCCGTCCGCCACGATCGCATCCGGAGACACCCATGCGGTTCCTGATCGTTCGTACCGACATCCGCGCCGCCGCCGACGCCGACCTCGCGGCCGCCTGGGCCGGCGGCGGCCGGCTGCGGGACGAGACGACCGCGCCGGAGCCGCGCCGCCAGGTCGTCCATGCCGAGGACCGGGAGGCCGCCCTGCTCCTGGCCCGGGCCCTGGCCACGGTGGGCGCCGTCCGCCGCGGCCGCCAACGGGTCAAGGTGCTCCCGCTCGACGACCCCGGCGACAGCTCCGTCCACTAACGTGCGTCCTGCTCGGGCCGGCTCCCCCGCCGCGTTGTTCGCCCCACCCGATCAGGACGGCCCGGGTTCCCGGCCCGGCACCGTCGCGGCAACGGCGGTTCCGGGCCGGGGCCACCCCGCCGGCCGCCCGCCCGCCCGGGCCGCAGACCCACACGTCCGCCCGCCCGGTCAACGGTCCCGACCGGCCCGCCGACTCAGTGCTCGCAGGGCTCCACCCAGCCGTCCAGCCAACGATGCACCAGGAAAAGGGCGATCGACGACGGCGGCGGCAGGACGAGCCCGTCGCCCGCCCCCACGTCCACCGGCCGCCCGGCCAGCGCCGCGCCGACCTCACGGCGGGTGAACCATCGGGCGTGCGCGATCTCGGCCGGGTCGACGCGCACCGGGTGCTCCGGGTCGGCCCGGGCGAGGAAGCCCAGCATCAGCGAGCCGGGGAACGGCCAGGACTGGCTGCCGGCGTACACGAGCCGTTCCACCGGCACGCCGACCTCCTCGCGGACCTCGCGGAGCACGGCGGCCTCGGCCGACTCCCCGGGCTCGACGTAGCCGGCCAGGCAGGAGTAGCGGCGCCGCCCCGGGGCGCTCGGCCAGGTGGCGTTGTTGCCGAGCAGACAGCGGCCCTCGGGGCCGGGCACCCCGTCGTGCACCAGCACGATCATCGCCGGGTCGGTACGCGGCCAGACCCGCTCCCCGGTTGGCGCGACCCGGGACCACCCGCCCTCGTCCGCCCGCGTCGGTTCCCCCGTGGCGGAGGAGTAGCCGTGCCCGCCGTGCCAGTTGGTCAGGGCCAGCGCGGTCGTGAAGATACCGGCGTCCCGGTCGGGCAGCAGGTGTCCGACCTCGCGCAGGCCCGCCGCCCGGGTGTCCGGCAGCTCCGGCAGCGGGGCGTCCACCGCGAAGACCGGAACGTCGTCGGCCTCGACGCCGAGGAACATCGGCACCGCGCGGGGGTCCCGCGGCACGTCGGCGGGGCCGACGAGCACCAACTCCGGCCGGGGGCCGACCCGGACCAGGGCCCGCCCCTCCCTGGCCGAGTCGAGCACCAGCACCCGCGCCCGTTCCCACGCCTCGGCCAGCCAGCCCGGGTCGGTACGCCGGTGCGCCGCCCGATTCAGGGTGGACCGGGCCAGCGGCGGCGTTGTCTCCCCGCTCACTCCGTCCCGACCGGCTCGGTGCGCACGGGGACGAGGGCGGACAACGCGGGGGCGACCCGCTCGGCGTCGCCCAGCACGACGGTGACCGCCTGCGCCGGGGCGAGGTAGCGCTGCGCCGCCTCGGCCACGTCGTCGGCGGTGGCCTTCGCCAGCCGCGCCGCGTGCTCGGCGAGGAAGTCCAGGCGCAGCCCGTTGCCGGCGTACGCGCTGACCAGCGACGCCAGCCCGGCCTGCGTGGACATGCCGAGCTGGAGGGTGCCGAGGGCGTACTGCCGGGCCTGCTCCAGCTCGTCCGGCTTCGGCGGCAGGGTCGCGAGCCGGCCCAGCTCGTACATCGTCTCCAGCAGCGCCGGCGCGGTGACCTCGGTGGCCACCTCGGCGGCGGCGACCAGCACCGACCCCGCCACCGAGTGCTCGACCAGCGAGTGCGGCCCGTAGGTGTACCCCTTGTCCTCGCGGATGTTCTCCACCCAGCGGGACGAGAAGTAGCCGCCGAACACCAGGTTCGCCAGTTGCAGCGCCGCGTGGTCGGGGTGGGTGCGCGGCACCGCCGGCAGCGCGACCCGCAGCGACGACTGCACCGAGCCGGGCCGGTCGACCAGCAGCAGCGGGCCGGGCTCCAGCGGCGGGGCGGGCGGCAGCTCGGCGGTGTGGCCGGCCCCGGTCCAGGCCCCGAGGGCCTTCTCCGCGGCGTCCAGCGCCCGCTCCGGCTGCACGTCGCCGACCAGCACCAGCACGGCGTCGGCCGGATGCACCCGCTCGGCGTGCAGCCGGCGCAACACCGCCGGCCCGACCGCGCGAACCTGTTCCGGCTCCGGGGTCTGCACGGCGTACGGGTGCCGGCCGTAGATCCGCTTCAGCAGGGCGGTACGGGCCAGGTGGGCCGGCTGGCTCTGCGCCACCTGGATCCGGTCGACCAGCCGGTCCCGCTCGGTGCCCACCTCCTTGCCCGGGTACGCCGCCCCGGTCAGCACCTCGGCCAGGATCTCCAGCATCCGGTCCAGGCCGGTGACCAGGCCGGCGCCGGAGAGCATCAGCCGGTCCGGGTCGATGCCGGCGGAGAGCCCGCCGCCGACGGCCTGCAGCTCGGCGGCGATCTGCACGCTGGTCATGGTCTGCGTGCCCGAGAGCATGGTCTGCGCGAGCAGCGCGCCCCGGGCCAGGTGGGTCCGGCCGGCCGGCATCCACAGCCGCACCTCGACCAGGGGGATCGCCGGGCGGCGCACCGCGATGACGGTGAGCCCGTTGGCGAGGGTGCGTTCGGCCTGCTTCGGCAGCTTCAGCCTGCGGTTCGGCCCGAGCGGCGGCAGCGGCCGCGGCGAGGGCGGGGCGGTCACGCTCACACCTGGCTCCTCTTCGTTCGCGACTGCGGGGCTCGCAAACCCGGCTCACTCCTCGCGCTCACCGGACCCGCATTCGTTCGCGACTGCGGGGCTCGCAAACCCGGCTCACTCCTCGCGCTCACCGGACACCTCCGGCGATGACCTCGATGGACGCGCGGCGCTGGGGCCGCAGGGTGGCGGCGGCGGAGCGTACCTGCTCCTCGGTGACCTCCCCGACCAGCCGGGGCAGGTCGTTGAGCAGGCCCGGCTCGCCGCGCTGCTGCTCCAGCACGGCCATCCGCAGGGCCCGGCCGAGCACCGCGTCGGTGTCGCGCAGCAGGTGGGTGGCCATCCTGGCCTGGGTGCGGGCCAGCTCGCCGGCCGCGAGGCCGTCGGTGGCCAGCCGGTCCAGCTCCTCGTCGATCGTGCGCAGCACCTTGTCCACGTCGCCGCCGGGCGGCAGGTGCGACTGGAGCAGCAGCGCGGTCGGGTCGCGCACGTCGAACGGGTCGCCCATGAAGCCGACGTACCCGCCGATGCTGGTCACCGTGCGGTCCCGGTGGACCAGCCGCTCGACCAGGCGGGACGCGTCGCCGTCGGTGAGCACCTCGGCGAGCACCACGTAGGGCAGGTAGCCGGCGAAGTCGGTGATCGGGTCGGGCACCCGCCAGGCGGAGGCCACCGCGGGCAGCGGGGCCAGCGCGTCGGTGTACGCCTGACGCCGCTCGGCGGTCAGGTCGGGCTCGCCGAAGTCGGGCCGCTCGGGCGCGGGCCGGGCGGGCACGTCCCCGAAGTGCCGCCCGATCAGCTCCGTCGCCTCGGCCACGTCGATGTCCCCGCTGACGGCGAGGACGGCGTTGCCGCTGGCGTAGTAGCGGCGGAAAAAGTCCGCGGCGTCGGCGACGGTCGCCGACTCCAGGTCGTCGAACGAGCCGTAGCCGTCGTGCGCGTTCGGGAAGGTGTCGAACATGACCGGCGGCAGGGTCAGCCACGGGAACCCGCCGTACGGCCGGTTCAGCACGTTGACCCGGATCTCCTCCTTGACCACGTCGACCTGGTTGCGCAGGTTCTCCTCGGTCAGCCGCGGGCCGCGCATCCGGTCGGCCTCCAGGAACAGCGCCCGCTCCAGCGCGTTCGCCGGCAGGGTCTCGAAGTAGTCGGTGTAGTCGTGGTGGGTGGAGCCGTTGAAGGTGCCGCCGGCGCCCTGCACGTGTCGGAAGTGGGCCAGCTTCTCCAGGTTCTCCGAGCCCTGGAACATCAGGTGCTCGAAGAGGTGGGCGAAGCCCGTGCGCCCCTCCGGCTCGGAGCGGATGCCGACGTCGTAGACCACCGCGACCCCGATCACCGGGGCGCTGCGGTCGGGGGTGAGCACGACCCGCAGGCCGTTGTCGAGGGTGAACCGCTCGACCGGGTACTTCGTCGCTGGAATTCTCGATCTCCGCGCCGCCACGGAGATGACCCTAGCGCCTCGGCCCCGCCGGCACCCGTGACCTCTCGCAGCCTGCGTCGGCGCCGCCCGTGCGGACGCGCCGCGCGCCGCCGCATATCCCAGCAAGAAGGCAGGAGAAAGCGGAATATTCGACAGCCCATGTCCCGGCATGTGGATGAGCCTTGACGCAGCCCGAACCCTGCCCCAGTCTTCCTACCAACTAAGTAGGAATACTGTAGATTGGACGAGCGATATGAGACGCCTCCCCTTCCGCCGGTTGGCCTCCCTGGCCACCCTCGCCGTGGTGGGCACGGCGGCCCTGGGCACCACCGCCGCCTGCGGCACCGACGACGCCGCCTCGGGCGGCTCCGGCCCGGTGACGCTGCGGCTCGGCTACTTCCCCAACATCACCCACGCCCCGGCGGTGGTCGGCGTGGAGAAGGGCATCTTCGCCGAGAAGCTGGGCAACAGCGCCAAGCTGGAGACGAAGACCTTCAACGCCGGCCCGGCAGCCATCGAGGCGGTCTTCTCCGGCGCGCTCGACGCCACGTACATCGGTCCGAACCCGACGGTGAACGCCTACTCGAAGTCCAAGGGCGAGGCGGTCCGGGTCGTCACCGGCGCCGCCTCCGGCGGCGTGGCGCTGGTGGTCAAGCCCGACATCACCTCGGTCGAGCAGCTGCGCGGCAAGAAGATCGCCACCCCGCAGCTCGGCAACACCCAGGACGTCGCCCTGCGCTACTGGCTCAAGGAGAAGGGCCTGACCACCACCAAGGAGGGTGGCGGCGACGTCAAGGTGGTCCCGCAGGAGAACGCCCAGACCGTGGAGACGTTCAACAGCGGCGCGATCGACGGCGCCTGGGTGCCCGAGCCGTTCGTCTCCCGGCTGGTCAACGCCGGCGGCAAGGTGCTCGTCGACGAGCGGGACCTCTGGCCGGACAGGAAGTTCGTCATCACCAACCTGATCGTCTCCACCAAGTTCCTCAAGGCCCACCCCGACGTGGTGAAAAAACTGGTCGAGGGCCAGGTCGCGGCGAACGAGTTCGTCAACACCAGGCCGGACGAGTCCCAGCAGGCCATCTCCGACCACATCGGCAAGATCACCGGCAAGCCGCTGGACGTGAAGCTGATCAAGCAGGCGTGGCCGACGCTGGAGTTCACCAACGACCCGATCGCCTCGTCGCTGAAGACCGGCCTGGACCACGCGGTCGCCGTCGGGCTGACCCAGCCGGTCAGCCTCGACGGGCTCTACGACCTGACGTACCTCAACGAGGTGCTCAAGGCCCAGGGCAAGACCGAGGTCGCGCAACCATGACGTCGACCGCGACGGCGTCGCGCAGCGCGACCGGTTCGGTCGCGCTGCGCGGCGTGACCAAGGTGTACGGGCAGGGCGGCAACGCCGTCCTCGCCCTGGACGGGGTCTCCCTCGACGTCGAGCCGGGCGAGTTCGTCTGCCTCGTCGGCGCGTCCGGCTGCGGCAAGAGCACCCTGCTCAACCTGGTCGCCGGCCTCGACCGGCCCAGCGGCGGGCAGATCGAGCTGGGCGAGGGGGTGGAGCCGGGGCTGATGTTCCAGGAGGCCGCGCTGTTCCCGTGGCTCACCGTCGAGGGCAACGTCGACGTGCCGCTGAAGCTGCGCCGGCTGCCCCGCGCCGCGCGCCGGGAGCGGATCGCCGAGCTGCTGCGTACGGTGCACCTGGCCGACTTCGGCCGCAAGCGGCCGCACCAGCTCTCCGGCGGCATGCGGCAGCGGGTCGCCCTGGCCCGCACCCTCGCCCTGGACACCCCGGTGCTGCTGATGGACGAGCCGTTCGGCGCGCTCGACGCGATGACCCGCGACATCCTGCACGACGAGCTGGAGCGGATCTGGTCCGAGCGGCGGCTCACCGTGCTCTTCGTCACCCACAACGTCCGCGAGGCGGCCCGGCTCGCCGACCGGATCGTCCTGCTGTCCAGCCGCCCCGGCCGGATCATCTACTCCACCCGGGTCGACGTGCCCCGGCCGCGCCGCATCGACTCTCCCGAGATCGCGGCCATCGCCGCCGAGGTCACCGACCGGCTGCGTACGGAGGTGGGCCGCCATGGCCAGTGACACCATCACCGGCACCCCGCGGGCCGACGCCGAGATCTCCGGGCTCGACGCGCTGGAGATCGCCGGCCGGCAGAAGACGACCTCCCGGGCCACCACGATCTGGGCCGCGACCTGGCCCAAGCTGGCCGCGCTCGCCATCGCCGTCGCCGCCTGGCAGGTGGTGGTGTGGGCCGAGATCTGGCCGCCGTACTCGCTGCCCGGGCCGGTCACCGTCGGGCAGGAGTTGCTGCGCCAGGCCAGCGGGCCGCAGCTCTGGGAGGGCATGGCCACCACCCTGCGCCGCGCCGCGGTCGGGTACGTCTTCTCGGTCGGCGTCGGCCTGCTCCTCGGGCTGGCCGTCGCCCGCTTCCGGGTGCTGCGGGCGGCCATCGGCTCGATGATCACCGCATTGCAGACCATGCCGTCGATCGCCTGGTTCCCGCTGGCGATCCTGCTGTTCGAGCTGAGCGAGAAGGCCATCTTCTTCGTCGTGGTGCTCGGCGCGGCCCCGTCCATCGCCAACGGGGTGATCAGCGGCGTCGACTACGTACCGCCGCTGCTGCTGCGGGCCGGGCGCAACGTCGGCGCGCGGGGCCTGAACCTCTACCGGTACGTCGTCGCCCCGGCGGCGTTGCCCGCCATCGTCGCCGGGCTCAAGCAGGGCTGGGCCTTCTCCTGGCGCAGCCTGATGGCCGGCGAGCTGATCGTGGTCGGCATCTCCAGCACCTCGCTGGGGGCGCAGCTGACGTACTCGCGGGAGCTGTCGGACGCGCCGTGGCTGCTCTCCACGATGATCGTCATCCTCGTGGTGGGTCTGCTCGTCGACGCCGCGTTCGGGGCGGCCGACCAGGCGATCCGGCGCCGCTGGGGCGTACTGGACCAGGCCGGGCAGTGACGCCGTGTACGTCTCCGCGCGCAACGAGTACGCGCTCCGGGCCATGCTCGCCGTCGCCGCCGCCTCGGCGGGGGCCGGGGCGGGCGGGAACGACGGCAGCGCGCGGGTCGGCGCCGGCCCGGAGCCGGGCGGCGAGCTGGTCAAGGCGGCCGCCCTGGCGGAGAGCCAGGACATCCCGCTGAGCTTCCTCCAGGGCATCCTGCTCGACCTGCGCCGGGCCGGACTGCTGCACAGCCACCGGGGCAACGAGGGTGGCTACACCCTGGCCCGGCCGGCCGACTCGATCAGCGTCGGCGACGTGCTCCGCGCGGTCGGCGGGTCGCTCACCTCGGTGCGCGGCCAGCCGGCGGGGTCCGCCGGCTACCACGGGGCGGCCGTCGGCCTGCGCGACGTCTGGCTGGCCGTGGACGGGGCGATCGCCCTGGTGGTCGACCGGACCAGCCTGGCCGACCTGCTCGTCCACGAGGCCCGACCCACGGCCTGACGGCACCGTCGGGCTCGGCTGGCGCCCGAGAAGGACCGGCCGCTCAGCCGGTGGGCGCGAGGCCGCCGGCTCAGCCGGCGGCCCTGTCCGTCACCGGGACGACACGGCCGCGAAGGTCGCCGCCGTCCGGCCCGTCCGGGTGGTGGAGCCCCACCACCCCGGACGGCGGCCGGGCGCCCCGGCCCGGGTGCCACGGCGTGAGGGCCGCGACCATGGCCAGCAGCAGTCCCGCCCCCGCGACCGCCAGCACCATCAGCAGTTCACGCACCGCCCCCGACTCGGCGTCGCCGGCCATCGTCACCCCTCCCGCGCGGCCGGCCCCCGGCCGGCCCGTGCTCCCCCGCGGCAAGCATCGATCACGCGAATGGCCCGGGCCAGTCGTCGATCGGACCCTTTTCCCGCCCGATTTCCGACTCGGTCCACACCGGAAAGGCGTGCGGCCGGCCCGCCACGCTATGGGGCGGGCCGGCCGCGTCGTCACGCCCGCACGGGCGCCACGCGTTCCCGGCGTACGGGTGCCAGCTGGTTCAGAGCGGGCGGATGTTCTCCGCCTGCGGGCCCTTCTGGCCCTGGGTCACGTCGAACTCGACCCGCTGGTTCTCGTCCAGGCTGCGGTAACCGGAGCTCTGGATCGCCGAGAAGTGGGCGAAGACGTCGGCGCCGCCGTCGTCCGGGGTGATGAAGCCGAAGCCCTTGTCAGCGTTGAACCACTTGACGGTGCCAATTGCCATGTGTTTCGTCTCCTTGACGGAACGTTTCCGGTCCGCACCTGTTGCGGGCCGGAGGGGAAGCGCGCCACGGGTGGCGCACCTGTCGCTGGTGGTCGCCCCGCCCCGGAGAACTCCGGAAACGACAAAGAGCGCCTGGGGCCATAATCCGCCAGGCGCACACGAAGTCTCTGGGAACCACAACTGCAACCCAGACAACGTATCACGGATCTCGGCGATCCGGCAGTACTACCGGGCCTCCGGGATCCCGGCGATCAGGGCGGTCAGCCCGGCGACGTCGAGCAGGTCCGCCGGCCGGACGGTCACCCCGTCCCGCACGTAGTGGAAGGCCGCCCCCACCTGGTCCACGGGCACCCCGGCCAGTTCGGCCCACGCCAGCCGGTAGACGGCGAGCTGCACGGCCGCCGCCTCGGCAGCCGCCCCGGCCGGCTGCCGCCCGGTCTTCCAGTCGACCACGTCGAACCGCCCCCCGGGGCGGGCGAAGACGGCGTCCATCCGACCGCGCACGACCACCCCGGCGAGCACCGTGGCGAACGGCACCTCCACCTCCACCGGCACCCGGTCGGCCCACTCGCTGGCCAGGAAGCGCGCCTGCAGGTCCGCCAACTCCTCGTCGCCGGCCTCGGCGTCGGCCGCCCCGGGCAGCTCGTCCACGTCGAGCAGCCGATCCGCGCCGAAGCGCTGCTCCAGCCAGGTGTGGAACGCCGTGCCCCGGCGGGCGTACGGGTTGGGCTCGGTCGGCATCGGGCGGCGCAGCGTACGGGCCAGCTCCTCCGGGTCGCGGCGCAACGCCACCAGCTGGGTGACCGAGAGCTGGCCCGGCAGCGTCACCTCGACGGACCCCGCGCCGGCGGTCAGCTCGGCCTGCTCGGCGAGCAGCAGATCGGCCTCCCGCCGCCACCGCGCCACCTCCGGGTCCGCGTCCGCCGGGTCGGCCGCCGGGCCGGCGTCGGCGTCGACCCCCTCGACCGCCCGCCCGGCGTCGGCCCCCTCGACCGCCGGCCCCGCGTCGGTCCGGTCTGCCGCCGGCCCGGCGTCGGTCCGGTCTGCCGCCGGCCCGGCGTCGGTCCGGTCGACCGTGGGCTCGCCGGGCAGGGGCGCGCGGGCGGCCGCCGGGCCCTCGGCGAGGAACCGGCGGACCAGCGCGGCGGCCTCGGCCAGCGCCGGGCGCCGCCCGCCCAGCGGGTCGGCCGGCCACTCGGCGCGCAGCACCACCTCGGTGGTCGGGTTCGTCGCGTCCCCCGCCGGCTCCGGCGCCCAGCGGTCGACCAGGTGCCCGTCGCCGCCGTCGAGGCAGGCGTCGTGCACCTCGCGCAGGAACACCGACGGGCCGCGCGGGCGCTTCGTCCCCTCCCCCCACCAGTAGCCGGAGCAGAGCAGCAGCCGCCGGGGCCGGGTCACCGCGACGTACGCCAGCCGGCGCTCCTCCCGCTCGTCGTGCGCCCGCCAGGCGTCGGCGAAATCGGCCAACGCCCGGGCCACGCCGCGCTGGTCCGCGGCGTCGGCCAGGCCCAGCTCGGGCAGGCCGTCGGCGTCGCCGCGCAGCGGGAACGGCAGCACCCCCAGCCCGCCCAGCCAGTGGTCGGAGTTGCGCACCGGGCCCGGCCACACCCCCCGGCTCAGGCCGGCGACCGCGACCACGTCCCACTCCAGGCCCTTGGCGGCGTGCGCGGTGAGGATCTGCACGGCGCCCTCCACCACCTCCACCTCGCCCGGGGCGAGGCCCCGTTCCTCGTCCTCGGCCGCGGCGAGGTAGGCCAGGAAGCCCGACAGGGTGGCCCCCGGGGACTCGCCGGTGAACCGGGCCGCCACGTCGCCGAGGGCGTCCAGGTGGCCCCGGGCCAGGCCGGCGTCGCCGGTGCCGTCCCGGCCCGCCCGCACCGCGACCTCCACGTCCAGGCCGATGGTGCGCTCGACGTCCGCGATCAGTTCCGGCAGCGTCTGGTCCAGCCGGTGCCGCAGCAGGGCCAGCTCCTCGGCGTACGCGCGCAGCCGCGCGTAGCCCTCCGCCGAGTACGCCTGCGCCGGCCCGAGGTCGGCCAGCGCCTCGACCAGGGTGGCCTCGTCGAGCAGGTCCACGGCGATCTCGGGCTCGTTACCGGCGGCGAGTTGCCGGCGGCCGGCGGCGATCGCCCGGGCCCGCCGGTGCAGGGCCACCAGGTCGCGCGGCCCGATCCGCCAGCGTGCCCCGGTGAGCAGCCGCAGCAGCGCCGCCCCGTCGGTCGGGTCGGCCAGCACCCGCAGGGTGCACACGACGTCGCGTACCTCGGGGGTGTCCAGCAGGCCGCCCAGCCCGACGACCTCGACCGGCAGGCCCCGGGCGCGCAGCGCCGCCGCGATCGCCGGGATCTGGCTGCGCAGCCGGACCAGCACGGCGGTGGTGGGCCGCTGCGGCACCGGGATGTGCTCGGGCAGCGTCCCCGGCATGCGGGCCGCGCCCCGCCAGGCGGCCAGCACGCCGTCGGCGATCCAGTCCGCCTCGTCGGCGTACGTCGGCAGCAGCGCGCAGTGGACGGTGCCGGCGGCCAGGCCGCCCGGCGTGCGGTGCGGGATCGGGTCCTGCACGCTCAACGCGGCGCGCAGCTCGGGCACCCGGGCGCCGGCCGCCCGCAGCGGTGTGGCCAGGGCGTTCGCCACCCCCAGGATCTCGGGTCGGTTGCGCCAGCTCGTGGTGAGGCTAAGCACCTCGGCCGGCGCGCCGTCGGCGCGGGCGAACTCGGCGGGGAAGCGGTCCAGGGTGCCGGCGCTGGCCCCGCGCCAGCCGTAGATCGACTGGCAGGGGTCGCCGACCGCCGTCACCGGGTGGCCGCCGCCGAACAGGGCGTTGAGCAGCACCACCTGGGCGTGGCTGGTGTCCTGGTACTCGTCGAGCAGCACCACCCGGAACCGGTCCCGCTCGATCGCGCCGACCGCCGGGTGGTCCCGGGCCACCCGGGCCGCCCGGGCGAGCTGGTCGGCGAAGTCCATCGCCTCGAAGTCCTCCTTGCGCCGGGCGTACGCGCGGACCAGCGGGAGCAGCTTCAGCCGGGTCTGCTGCAGCTGCAACGCCTTCCGCACGTCGGCGTACACCCGGCCGGGCCGGGCCTGCACCTCGGCGAAGAACCGGCCCGTCCAGGCGGCCAGCCCGTCCGGGTCGACCAGGTGCTCGTCCAGCTCGCCCGCCAGGGCCAGCACCGCGTCGGTGATGGTGCTCGGCATCCGGTCGACGCCGGACATGTCGCCGTCGTAGTTGCGCACCAGCAGGTCCACGAGCTGCCAGCGGGACGCCTCGGTGAGCAGCCGGGTCGACGGCTCGTACCCGGCGCGCAGGCCGTGCTCGGTGACGATCCGCCCCGCGTACGAGTGGTAGGTGGAGACGGTCGGCTCGCCCGCGAACGGGTCGTCCCCCGGGTCCCGCCCGCGCCGCCCGAGCCGGCGCACCAGCTGGTCCAGCCGGGTACGCACCCGGTGCGCCAGCTCACCGGCCGCCTTGCGGGTGAACGTGAGCCCGAGGACCTGCTCGGGCCGCACGTACGCGTTGGCGACCAGCCAGACCACCCGGGCCGCCATCGTCTCGGTCTTGCCGGACCCGGCGCCCGCGACCACCAGCAGCGGCTCGACCGGCGCGGCGATGATCGCGGCCTGCTCCCGGGTGGGCGCCGGCAGCCGGAGCAGGCGGGCCAGCTCGACCGGGGTGTACCGGGGGCCGGAGTCGGCCGTCCGGGGCGCCGGGGTCGAGCTGCCGAACAGGGTGGGCTGGGTCATGCCTCGCGCTCACGGGAACGCTCCGGACTGGTCACGGGTCCTCCGGGCTGCGGATGGTCGGCGGCTCGACGACCTGGCGCCCCTGCCCGGACACCGGGCAGCTCGTGCGCACCGGGCAGACCCGGCACTTGGAGTTGGCGACCGCGGCGAAGGTGGCGGCGGCCATCGTATCGGCGGTGCGCCGGACCAGCGCCGTCGCCCAGCCCGCCTCCGGCCCCTGCCCGGCCGCCGGCTGGCTCTGCTCCTTCGCGTCCTTCGCCGCCGTGCCGAGCTGCACCAGGGCGGCGCCGCCGGACTCCTCCCCGAACTCGGTGAACGCGCCCGCCTCCACCGCCGCCTGGTACGCCCCGAGCTGCGGGTGCTCGGCCACCTCGGGCTCGGTGACGGCCGTGGACCGGCCGGTCTTCAGGTCGACCACCACCAGCCGCCCGTCGGCGTCCACCTCCAGCCGGTCCACCCGGCCGGTCAGCTCGACGGGTCGGTGCGGATCGTCGAGGCGTACCGCGAACTCGTGCTCGATCGCGAGCAGCCGGCGCGGGTTGGCGGCCAGCCAGCGCAGCAGCTTGTCCACCATGGTCTCGGCGCGGGCCCGCTCCGGGCCGACCATCCACCGGGCCGCCAGCTCGATCGCGTCGAACCGGGCGGCCACGTACTCCAGCAGGGCCGAGCGGTCGGCGCTGGCGTCCTCGGCGAGCATCGCGGCGGCGTGCACCAGGTTGCCGACCCCCTGCGCGGCGCTGGCCGGCGCGCTGCCGCCGTGCCGCTCCAGCAGCCAGCGCAGGCTGCACCGCAGGGCGCTCTCCATCGCCGACGGGGTGACCCGCACCGGCTTCCCCTCGTCGACCAGCGGCCGGTCGTCCGACAGGGCCCGCAGCCCCCACCAGTCGTCCGGATGCGCGCCGGGGACCCCGGCGGCGGCAAGGCGGGCCAGCTCGGCCGCCGCCGCGCGCCGCCGGTGGTGCGGCGCCGCCGGGTCTGCCACCACGGTACGCAGTTCGGCGACCAGCGCCGGCAGGGTCAACGCCCGGGGCGCCCCGGCCACCGGCAGGGCGACCCGGCCACGTCCCGACCCGTCCTCCGGCCCGCTGCCCTCCGAGTCCTCACCCCCGGTCGGGCCGCCGCCTCCAGTCGGGCCGTCGTTTTCGGCCGGGGCGTCGACACCGGTCACGCCCGGCGGCTCGGTGGGGTCCAGTTCGTACTCGGTGGGGTCCAGTTCGTAGAGGAACCGGCTGGGCTGCTCCTCGTGGTCGTCGCCGCCGACCGCCGTTGAGGCGACCGCGCTGACCAGCAGCCGCCGCCGGGCGCGGGTCACCGCGACGTGGAACAGGCGCCGCTCCTCGTCCAGCAGGGCGGAGGTCTGCCCGACCAGCACGGCCCGCCCGCCGTCGCCCTCCGCCCGGCCGGCGAGCACGTCCACCAGCCGCTCGGAGCCGAGCAGGCTGCCGCGCAGCCGCAGGTCCGGCCACACGCCCTCCTGCACCCCCGCGACGGCCACCAGGTCCCACTCCAGCCCCTTCGCGGCGTGCGCGGTGAGCAGGCGTACCGCCTCGCCGCGGTCCGCCGCGGCGGCCAGGGTGTCCGCCGGCAGGTCCTGGCCGAGCACGTGGTCGAGGAAGACCTCGGTACGCGCGCCCGGGAGCCGGTCGGCGAACCGGGCCGCCGCGTCGAAGAGCACCAGCACGGCGTCCAGGTCCCGGTCGGCGGCCTCGGCCCGCCAGCGCCGCGCGATCTCGTGCTCGCCGGTCGCCGTCCGGCCCCGGGTGATCGCCCCGGCCCAGCGTTCGGCCAGTCCGCTGTCCCGCCACACCGCCCACAGCACGTCCTCGGCCGTGGCCCCCGGGCGGGCGGCGGCCTCCCGGGCCGTGGCCAGCAGGCCGGCCACTGTCTGCGCCGGCTCGGCCCAGCGCCGGTCGATGCCGGCCAGCTCAATCGGGTCGCGCAGCGCCTCGACGATCAGCTCCCCCGAGGGGCGGCGGTCCCCGCCGGCCAGGGCGAGGGCCCGCAGCCCCTGGCGCAGCCGCCGCTCCGCCAGGGGGTCGGCCCCGCCGAGCGGCGAGTGCAGCAACGCGACGGCCGCCTCCTCGTCGAGCCGCTCCGGCTCCAGTGCGCAGCGCAGCAGGAGCAGCAGCGGGGCCACCCCCGGCTGCAGGTGCAGCGGCAGGTCCTCGCCGTGCACCACGGTCGGCACCCCGGCGGTGTGCAGCGCCCGGCGCAGCGACGGCAGCTGCCTGTTGGTGGACCGGAGCAGCACGGCCATCCGCGACCACGGCACGCCGTCGAGCAGGTGCGCCGCCCGCAGCGCCTGGGCCAGCCAGGCGGCCTCGCCGGTCGCCGAGCGGAAGGTGCGCACCTCGACCGAGCCGGGCGGGGCGTCGGGCAGCGGGCGCAGCCGCCGGTGGGCGGACGGACCGCGCAGCCGCGCCGTCAGCCGCCGCGTCGCCGCCAGCATCCCCGCCCCGGCCCGGTACGAGATGGTCAGCACGACCTGGGCGGACGGCGCGCCGGAGGCGGTGCGGAACCGGTGCGGGAACGCGGTCACCCCGGCCGGGTCGGCACCCCGGAACGCGTACGTGGAGGAGTCCGGGTCCGCGAACGCGACCAGGGACTTGCCGCCGCCGGCCACGACGGCGAGCAGGTCGAGCTGGGCGGGGTCGGTGTCGGCCAACTCGTCGACGTAG
This sequence comes from Micromonospora sp. NPDC048830, assembly GCF_043198215.1. Lineage (NCBI taxonomy): Bacteria > Bacillati > Actinomycetota > Actinomycetes > Micromonosporales > Micromonosporaceae > Micromonospora > Micromonospora sp. NPDC048830. Next base: position 250,226 of record NZ_JBICUP010000002.1, on the reverse strand, counting down.
ACGTGGGCGAGCCGGCGGCGCTCGGCCTCCAGCAGCTCGGGGTCGTCGAGCAGCAGCCCGGTGGCGGCCCGGACCAGCTCCGCCGGGTCGTACGCGATCGAGCCGCGGTTGCTCACGTCGCGCAGCGCCAGCACGGCGACGTACTCGCGGAGGAAGCGGGCGGCGGCCGGCCAGTCGGCGCGGCCCAGCTTCTCGCCGAGCCGGGCCAGCTCCACCGGACCCACGCCCCGCTCGGCGGCCCGCATCAGCAGGTCCCGCAGCTGTTGCGCGAACGCCCGGGTACGCAGGGCGGGGCGCAGGTCGTCCGGCCAGCCGACCGGGTCGTCCGCCGGTTCCTCGCCCACCGCGTCGAGCAGCTCGCGGATGATCAGATCCTGCTCGGGGCCGGTGAGCAGGCGCGGGGACGGCTCACCCCGCTCGGCGGCGGCCCGGCGCAGCAGGCCGAACGCGTACGCCGGAAACGTGCGTACCAGCGGCTCGCGCAGCACCCGGTGCCCGTCGCCGGCCACCCGGGCCTCGATCCGGCGGCGCAGCTCGGTGGCGCCCCGGCGGCCGAAGGTGAGCACCAGGATGCGCTCCGGGTCGACGCCCTCGGCCACCCGCGCCGCCACCGCCTCGACCAGGACACTGGTCTTGCCGGTGCCCGGGCCGCCGAGCACCAGCATCGGCCCGTCGGTGTGCGCGACGACCTCGGCCTGCACCGGATCCGCCCGCCACCCGTCAGGGCGCAACCGGTCACCCCGCGCCGCGCGCTCGTGCGGCTGATCGGCCCGCCGCCGGCGCTCCTGCGGCTGATCGGGTTGCAGCTGATCGGGTTGTGGCTGATCGGGCTGCGCGGCATCGCCGCCGGCCCCGTCGGGCCGCCGCTCCCCCCATGCCGGCTCTCCCGATCGGCCGTCCCCCCGGGCCGCCTCGGCAGACCGGCGCACCAGCCGGTACGCCTGCATTCCCCCATCCCACCACGCCCCTGCGACACCCACCGGCCCCGCCCCACCCCACCTGACCCACCCCACCTGACCCACCCACCCGCCCAGCCCGGTCCGGTCCAGTCCGGTCCGGTCCAGTCCGGTCCAGTCCGGTCCGGTCCGGTCCGGTCCGGTCCGGTGATCATGGGGTTAGCGGTACGCAGGGAGATCAATGCCGCCGCCATGTCCATGATCACCGCGGACGGACGCGGGAAGGATCGGTCTGGCCCGGTGTCGTGCCGCCCGTAACGGGGCACCGCCCGTGGGGCGCCGCCCGTGGGGGGCGCCGTCCAGGGGGTGGTGATCAAGAGAGTTGCGTCAGATCGGAGATCGACTCTGACGCAACTCTCTTGATCACCGAGGCGAGCCCAGGGCGGGGTGGACGGGGCCGTCAGGTCAGGTGGGCTTCCAGGGCGTCCAGGGCCGCCGGGATCGTGTCGACGACCGTGAGCAGGCCCAGGCCGGCCGGCTTGAGGAAGTTACGGTCGGCCAACGTGGCGAGCCAGTCCAGCAGGGGGCGGTAGAAGCCGTCGGCGTCGACCAGCACCATCGGCTTCGCGTGCAGGGCCAGGGTGGCGGTGGTCCACACCTCGAACAGCTCGTCGAGCGTGCCGAGCCCGCCGGGCAACGTGAGGAACGCGTCCGACTTCTCGATCATCAGCGTCTTACGGTCGGCCATGCCGGCGGTGACCAGCAGCTCGTCCGAGGCGAGGTCGGCGACCTCCAGGTCGACCAGCGCCTGCGGGATCACCCCGAGGGTGGGGCCGCCGGCCGAGCGCGCCCCGTCCGCCACCGCGCCCATCATCCCGACGCAGCCGCCCCCGCTGACCAGCGTGTGGCCGCGGCGGGCGATCTCCGCACCCGCCTCGGCCGCGAGGTCCAGCCAGCGCTGGTCGAGGGTACGAGAGGACGCGCAGAACACGCAGATCGCCGCCACCGGCTCAGCCCTCCCCACCCTGCTCGGCGGCGGCCCGCTGGTCCGCCCCGGTACGCGCGACGACCTCCTCGCGGACCGCCTCCTGCTCGGCGGAGAGCGCCGCCTCGGCCTCCACGATGTGCCGCACCGCCGCGTCGACGTCGTCGGTGAGGCGGATCAGCTCCAGGTCGATCGGCCCGATCTTCCCGTCGGCGGCCATCGTGTCGCGCAGCCAGTCCAGCAGGCCGCGCCAGTAGTCGACGCCCATCAGCACCACCGGGAACCGGGTGACCTTGCCGGTCTGCACCAGGGTCAGCGCCTCGAACAGCTCGTCCATGGTGCCGAAGCCGCCGGGCAGCACGACGAACGCCTGGGCGTACTTGACGAACATCGTCTTGCGGGCGAAGAAGTAGCGGAAGTCGATGGCCACGTCGACCCAGTCGTTGAGGCCCTGCTCGAACGGCAGCTCGATGCCCAGCCCCACCGAGAGCCCGCCGGCCTCGTTGGCGCCGCGGTTCGCCGCCTCCATCACGCCGGGCCCGCCACCGGTGATCACCGCGTATCCGGCGCGGGCCAGCGCCGCGCCCAACTGCTCGGCGAGCCGGCACTCGGGACTGTCGGGAGTGCTCCGGGCCGAGCCGAAGACGCTGACCGCGGGCGGCAGGTCGGCCAGGGTGTCGAACCCCTCCACGAACTCCGACAGGATGCGCAACGCCCGCCAGGAGTCCCTGGTCTTCCAGTCGCCGCGCCCCCGGGAGTCCAGCAGCCGCTGGTCGGCGGTGCTACTCGGGATGGCTTTGCGGCGCAGCGTGACGGAACCCCGGTGCCGCGTCCGGCCGGGATCGCGGCCCGGCGCCTGACCGTTGCTGTCGCTCATGGGAACCAACCGTAGTGGAGGGCCGCCCGTCGGGCCGGGCGCCGCCGCGACCCGGCGGGCCGACGAAATTTTCCGGCGGCGCAGGCAACTAATTCGGTCGCACGGGCGTCTTAGTATTCACATACCGGGTATGCCCCGGCGCGTGCCTTCGGGGGAGGAGCAAGCGTGATCAACAACAGCGAGATGGTCCGGATCCGGCGCCAGATGCAGCGGCGGATCCGCGACGTGGTGGCCGAGCGCCGCCGCGCCCGACAGTTGGAGGCCGAGATCCACGGCCACACCGGCGACCCGTCCGACACCCGCACCGAGTCGTCCCTGACCCCCACCGCCTGACGGCCCCCACCCGTGGGAGCCTGACGGCCCACGACCCGTAGCAGACGCAGGCCCGCGTCCCCGGCAGCCGGTGACGCGGGCCTTTCGCCGTCGAAGGGCGGGAGCCTCGACGCGTACGCCGACCGCTCAGGCGGGGGCGAGCCAGCGGTGCAGGGTGGCGGCCCCGTCGCGGATCTTGCTGATCTCGACGTGCTCGTCCGGGTGGTGGGCCAGGTTGGGATCGCCCGGGCCGAAGTTCAGGGCGGGGATGCCCATCGCGGCGAACCGGGCCACGTCCGTCCAGCCCAGCTTGCCGATCGGCGCGGCGCCGACCGCCGCCAGGAACTCCCGCGCCGGGGCCGCCACCAGCCCGGGCGCCGCCCCGGCCGCCATGTCCGTCACCGCCACCTCGAAGCCGGCGAAGACCTCCCGCAGGTGCGCCTCGGCCTCGGCCGGGCTCCGGTCCGGCGCGAACCGGTAGTTCACCTCGATCTCGCACCGGTCCGGCACCACGTTGCCCGCGACGCCGCCGTGGATCCGGACCGCGTTCATGCCCTCGCGGTAGTCGCAGCCGTCGATGGTGACCCGGCGCGCCTCGTACGCCGTCAGGCGGCGCAGCACCTCACCGGCGGCGTGGATCGCGTTCACCCCGTGCCAGGAGCGCGCCGAGTGGGCACGTACGCCCGTGGTGGTCACCACGGCCCGCATGGTGCCCTGGCAGCCGGCCTCCACGATCCCGTACGTCGGCTCCAGCAGCACCGCGAAGTCGGCCTGGAGCCACTCCGGGTACGCCTCGGCGACCAGGAACAGGCCGTTGTACTTGGACTCGATCTCCTCGGCCTCGTAGAAGAAGTACGTCACGTCGTACTTCGGCTCGGGCAGGGTCACCGCCAGGTGCAGCGCGTACGCCACCCCGGACTTCATGTCGGAGGTGCCGCAGCCGTACATCAGGTCCCCGCGCATCGTCGACGGGAAGTTGTTGTTCAGCGGGACGGTGTCCAGGTGCCCGGCCAGCACCACCCGCGAGGCCCGCCCCAGGTCGGTACGCGCCATGACGGTGTTGCCGTGCCGGTAGGTGGTCAGGTGCGGCACCCCGCGCAGCACCTCCTCCACGCAGTCGGCGATCGCCTTCTCGTTGAGGGAGACGGACTCGATGTCGACCAGCGCGCGGGTCAGTGCCACCGGATCGGCCAGGACCTCGGGGGTCAGCGGGTTCTCCATGATTCGCACGGTACCGTCAGGAACGGTGAGGGCGAGGATTGACAGCCTCCCCCGCCTAGAGGCGGGGGATTCCCACCCTCGCGGGTCGGGATTCCTGGTTCACCGCAGACCGCACGGAAGGAGGTCCCCCGTGTCTGACGTCCGCTCCGCAGGCGTTTTGTGTCTCGACCAGCCCGGCCGCGACGGCGATGTTCTTGGCGGCGTTGACGTCCCGGTCATGCCGGGTGCCGCACCCCGGACACGACCAATGCCGTGTGCCGAGGGAAAGCGTGGCGAGCAGGTGCCCGCACGCCGAACACGTCTTACTCGATGGGTACCAGCGGTCCACCACGGCGAGCGTGCGGCCGTCGCGGTGCGCCTTGTAGGTGAGCAGGGTACGGAACTCGGCCCAGCCGGTGCGGGAGATCGCCTTGGCCAGGGAGCGGTTGCGGACCATGTTCGCCACCGCCAGATCCTCCACCGCGATGGTGTCGAACCGACGCACCAAAGCGGTGGACTGCTGGTGCAGGAAGTCCCGGCGTGCGTCGCGTCGGATCCAGCGCCGTCACATCCACATCCGGCCACGACCACACGAACCGCAACACACCCGGTGTCTTCCCCAGCGTCAGGTTTCCACCGCGCAGTCGAAACGCCGACCGGTTGTAGGAGGCCGACTGGCGGCCGTGCCGGGACTTGTACCGCGGATACCGGGCGCGCTTCTGGAAGAAGGCGGTCATGGCGGTGTGCTGGTGGCGCAGGGTCTGCTGCAACGGTACCGACGACACCTCCCCCAGGAACGCCAGATCGGGCTGCTTCTTCATCTCCGTCAGCGCCCGATCCGTCTCCGCGTACGAGGTCGATCTGCCTCCGGCGTGGTAACGAGCGTGGCGGGCGGCGAGAGTGCGGTTCCACACCACCCCGATACAGCCGAACGTGCGGTTCAGCACGCTCACCTGCTCCGGGGTCGGATACGCCCGACACCTGTACGCCGTCCGCACAGGACCAGTATTACCAGACCAGAAAGGACAGTCATGGCTGACAGCGCGCCCGCCATTCCTCCCCACCCTGAAGGACGGGGCATCCTGGCGGTGATCCTGTGAAGACCGAATCCGCCTGGGGCATCGGCCTGGCCACCGTCACCGCCGAGGATCAGGTGCTCGACACCTGGTACCCGACGGGAAAGCTCGGCCTCGGCGCGCTGCCGTTGGTGCCCGGTGAGGACCAGGCCGACGTACTCGACCTGCCGCCCGGCGCGATCGGCGAGCGGGCGCTGCCCGGCCTGCGTACCGCGGTCGTGGTCACCGAGATCGGCTCGCTGGCCGACCCGATCAAGGACGCGACGGACGCGTACCTGCGGTTGCACCTGCTCTCCCACCGCCTGGTGCGGCCCAACGAGCTGAACCTCGACGGCGTCTTCGGCAAGCTGGCGAACGTGGCCTGGACGTCGGCGGGGCCGTGCCCGCCGGACCGGGTGGACGAGCTGCGGGTGATCGAGCGGGCCGCCGGCCGCCACCTGGCCGTGTACGGGGTCGACAAGTTCCCCCGCATGACCGACTACGTGGTCCCGTCCGGGGTGCGGATCGCGGACGCGGACAGGGTCCGGCTCGGCGCGCACCTGGCCGCCGGCACCACCGTGATGCACGAGGGCTTCGTCAACTTCAACGCCGGCACCCTCGGCACCTCGATGGTCGAGGGCCGGATCGTGCAGGGCGTGGTGGTCGGCGACGGCTCCGACATCGGCGGCGGCGCATCGATCATGGGCACCCTGTCCGGCGGCGGCACCGAGCGGGTCAGCATCGGCCAGCGGAGCCTGATCGGCGCGAACGCCGGCGTCGGCATCTCGCTCGGCGACGACTGCGTGGTCGAGGCCGGCTGCTACATCACCGCCGCGTCCAAGATCAGCCTGCCGGACGGCCGGGTGGTCAAGGCCCGCGAGCTCTCCGGCGTGGACGGCCTGCTGTTCTGGCGCAACTCCGTCACCGGCGCGCTGGAGGCCCGCCCGCGCACCGGCCAGGGCATCGAGCTGAACGCCGCCCTGCACGCCAACGACTGACCCGCCCTGCGGCGGGCCCCGTCGGCCGGGGTCCGGGCGACGGGGTCCGGGCCGACGGGGTCCGGGCGACGGGGTCCGGGCCGACGGGGTCCGGGCGACGGGGTCCGGGCGACGGTACGTCTGTCGGCCGACTGTGGAGCTGCCCCGTTCATGCGTCCGCGCCCGGCCGGCGCGCCGCTCGCGGCCGCGTCCGCTGGTCGCGTCGCCCGCCCCGCCTGTGCGGGCAACTCCAGAGGCTGCAGGCTCCGCTCCGATTCTTGGTACGAAATGGCCCCCATAGGGGCGGCTTGATACCAAGATTCACGGCGGCATGCTCCACCCGGATACGACAGAAGCCCCCGGCATCTCGCCGAGGGCTTCTTCGTTCGCCTCAGGACTGCTTCGCGAACTTCACGAACGAGCGCCAGGTCTGCGGGTCGAAGGTGAGCACCGGACCAGCCGGGTCCTTGCTGTCACGAACACCGTGGCCGGCAAGGTGGGTCAGTGCGGAGTGGCGGAGCTGGTGCGGCGGGTACCCGACGCCGTGCGGGTCGTGGAGCATGGACGCCCGCTTGAACAGGTGCTCGGCGCGGGGGGCACGACAGCCGGCCCCGGCCGGTGTCAGGGTCGATGTCCGCGAGGGCTTGGGCGCGGCGCCAGGCGACCGGGGCGCGGCGGTCGGCGAGCTGGCTACGTGGTGCCTCATAATGTGGCGCTGAGGCGTCCATATCGGGTGCCGTGGTGAGACTCCCGGAGGAGCGTTCGATGCCGCTGTCGGCCCCAGACTTCGAACGGCTCTTTGTGCCCGGAACACGTCACACACTTCCCGGCGGCGACGTCGCTACTGTCCGGCTGCGGCGGGACGCCTCCCTGTGGTTGCCGTCCGGGTGGGTCGTCGCCGGCGAGCCCTTCGTGTTCGGGGCTATGTCCGAGTCCGAGGACAGGTTTGTCCAGCAGGTGCCGCCGGGTCGGTATCCGCTGGTGCTGGTGCTCGCCGTGTTCGGCGAGCCGGGCGAGCAGGATGCGTACGAGATGATCGCGGCGGCCCGGCTGGTGGTCCGGGACGAGCCCGCCGTCTCCTGGGAGATGGCGGTGTGTGCGGGCCAGGACGTCTCCGAACTGGGCGACGGCGGGTCGGGCGCACCGCTGACGGCGAGGTGGCCTGCTTCCTCACCGACTTTTTCATCCTGACCGACGCTAGTGACAGCGAGGATGATGAGCCACCCTCAGGCGACGCTCCGACGAGCGCCTCGGAGGACTCGACCATACCGCCGCGCCCTCCATATGCGACCATGCCACAGCCGCTGTCCCGAGTGCCGAACACATCCTCCAAGATCGCCACCAGTCGGAACGTCCTGGCAACCCGGCCAGCGGATCCCACCCTTGAAACCGTGACCGCCTCACAGGGTTGCCGCAGACGTTGGTGGGCTCACTCGAGGGCGGGTACGGCTGTGAAGCGCCAGCGGAGCAGCCAGCCGCGCGGCCCCGGACGACGGCGCGAGCGGGCCCCGTGGGGCCGCGCAGCCGCACTCCAACCTCGGTGGATCATCTACAAGCAGATCCGTGAGCAGCGACAGTCGAAGGGGACAAGACATGCCGAGGAGCAAAAAGCGTAAACGTCGGGACGGCTCAGTCGTGAATTTCCGGGGAGCCGCGAGTAGGACGACGAGCGTGCCGCCACAGAGACGGTCTCATGAGGTGGACGAAGATGACGACTATTTCGTGGTGAGCTCCGGCGGGGCCGCGCACACTCGGTCTGCTCAGCCGGCGGTCAGCATTGGCCCTGACACCTACCGGACCCACCTCGAGAACACGGTGGTGCGCTTGACCAATCAAGCCAGAGCTAAAGCTGGCGTGCCCCCGCTGAAAATCAATGAACTGCTTCGCCAGGCGGCGCGCAGCCACAGCGCCGACATGGCGCGGCGCGGCTTCTTCTCCCACAACGACCCAGATGGCGTTACGCCCTTCGACCGGATGCGGTCACACGGGTACGCCCAGCCCGCCGCAGAAAATATTGCCAAGGGTCAGCGGCAGCCGCACGAGGTGGTTCATTCCTGGCTGAACAGCCCTGGACATCGCGCTAATCTACTAAATCCCGAATTCTCCGTTATTGGTGTCGGCTTACACCTCGACAGCGGCCCCTGGTGGACACAAAACTTCGGCTACCCGGCCCAGGCGTAATTTTCAGCCCCGAATCAACGGTAACGCTGGTCAACTGGTCGTCGGCACTAGCGGCCCCGCCATCCTGCGGGTCCAGCTCTGACCAGCGTTTCCGTTGGTTTTTCGCTGATTACGTAAACCGGGAGGCCTTCCTGTGGTTCCTGCCTCTCACCGACGAGGAGGCGCGGGCGACGGCGCTGAGGCTACGGCGATGAGACCGTCCCGTCCGTATCTCCCGATGCGCCCGCTGTGAGGTCCCCGACCTCACGGACCGGTTCATCACCTGGGCCAGGACCCGAAACTGAGCCCGGTGCGGGAGGCCCGGGCCCGGCGGGATCGCCCCCGCCGGGCCCGGACGCCGCGTCACCGCAGGCGGTACGCCTGGATGATCCGCATGGTGACCGTGTTGCCGGCGGTGTCCCTCGCGGTCGCCCGCAGCGAGACGTGGCCGGCGCCAGCCGGGTGCCTGAGCGTCGCCGCCCAGCCGGAGCCCTTGCGGTGCAGCTCCGCCTTACGCCAGGTCCGGCCGCCGTCGTACGAGACGTCGACGGCCAGCGCGGCGACCTTCGCCGCCGGCGAGCCGGGCTGCCGCTCGACCGCCACGGGAATCTCGAACCTCCGGCCGGCCGGGGCGCTGTTGTCGGCGCGCAGCGGCGGGGCGAAGCGCACCGCCATCGCCGGCTGCGCGGCGTAGTCGTCGCCGGGGACGTGCCGGGAGCGGAAGGTCCAGGCGCTGGTGACCTCGGTGCTGAGGTCGGTGAAGTCGCGCTTCGCCGAGACCTCCAGCCGGTAGTCCGCCGCGCCGGGCGGCACCTCGAAGTCGCCGTACCCGGCGTAGGGGCTCTCCCCGACCAGCTCGCCGTCGCGGTACAGGGCGGTCCGCTCGGCGTCGTTGAGCGACCCGCCCGGGTGCCCGGCCGCGTCGCCGTGCACGGGCAGGTCGACCACGATCGTGTCCCCGGTACGGGTGATGCCCTCGTGCCCCCAGCGCCGCGCCGGGAACGACGGCCCGTACGGCGCCACGCCCCACGTCTCGTGGGACGTCCGCCCGGCCCGGTACGCGGTGAGCGGGCTGATCAGCACGGCCTTCGGTTCCAGCCAGCCGTCGGCGTCCCGGGTGCCGTACATCATCTCGCTGCTCCACCGCACGCCGGTCGTGTTGTAGTGCTCCACCCGCCGGCCGGGCGCGGTGGGCAGCACCACGGCGGACCCGCCCGTGTTGTACTCGGGCTCGCCCATCACGATCCGCTCGGCCTCCAGCCCCGGGTACGCGTCCCGGAAGGTGTGCACGACCGTGGCCAGGTCCCGGCTGCGATAGTGCCGCTCGAAGCCGGTCGGCATCCGGCCGGGGAACGCCTCCAGCAGCGCGTACAGGTAGGGGCTGCTGGCCGCCTCCCGGTCGGCCCACTGGCTGCCGATCGTGCCGACGAACACCTCGGGCGTGCTGTCCGGGCCGAGCTGGCCGACGGTCAGCCCCTCGAAGCCGTCGAAGCTCCACAGGCCGAAGCCGTAGATGCTCTGGTCGGCGCCGTAGAAGACCGAGCTGACGTCGACGAGCAGCGGGGTCGCGTCGCGCTGCGGCACGGTGGCCACGACCGGCTTGGCGGTGCGGGCGTCCACGGTGAGCCGGAGCGGCCGGTCGACCACCAGCTCGGGCTGGCTGAGCGTGGTGGCGCCGACGTACTCCCCGGCGTCGTCGAGCTGGAACAGGTAGCTGAGCAGCCCGTACCGGCCCTTGGGGACGCGGACGGTGGCCGTTCCGTCGGCGCTTTGGACGTCGTGGGGGAACGCGAAGCCGTCCAGGGGGGCCAGGGACGTGTAGTGGTCGCCGGTGGGCGAGCCGCCGCGGTCGAGGTGGTTGATCGTGACGTCGTAGCTCTCCACCTCGCGGTTGACGGCGATCGGGGTGACCGCCACGGCCGCGCCGGACCGGGCCACGACCCGGCCGGTGTAGTAGCCGTCGGGGCCGCCGACCCGGGTGTCCGCGGTGACCGTGGCCTGCGCCTCGCCGCCCGCGGGCACGGTGACACTGGACGCGCCGAGCCGGAACGCTCCGGCCGGGGCGGGCTGGCCGTCCGGCCCGGTCGCCTCGACCGAGAGGTCGAGGGTGACCGGGGCGGCGCCGGAGTTGCGCCAGGTCACCGTGCGGGTGATCGGCTCGTCGTCGCCGTGCGGCCAGATCGTGCGGCCGAACGACACGCTCGCCGGGGCGCTGGTGACGCCCTGGGTGATCGCCCGGGCCAGGTCGATCCGGCCCGCGCCCTGCTGGTACGCGGTCTGCCCCGGGTGGGGCCTCGCCGCGGCCATCAGGGTCGCCTTGAGCGCGCCGGCCCGCCGGTCGGGGTGCTGCTGGGCGAGCAGCGCCACCGCGCCGGCGGCGTGCGGGGTGGCCATGGAGGTGCCGGAGAGGGTCATGTACCGGTTGCCGACGGGCGCGCCGAGGTCGCTGCCGGCGGCCCGGGCGGCGACGATCCCCACGCCCGGGGCGGTGACGTCGGGCTTCAGGGCGTCGTCGCCGACTCGCGGGCCGCGGCTGGAGAACCGGGCCAGCTCGTCGTCCCGGTCGACCGCGCCGACCGCCAGGGCGGCGTCGGCGGTGGCCGGGGAGCTGACCGAGCCGTCCGAGCCGGCGTTGCCCGCGGCGATGACGAAGAGGGCGCCGGTCTGCTCGGTGAGCGACTGCACCGCCTGCTCCAGCGGGTCGACGTCCGGGCTGTTCGGCCCGCCGAGGCTCAGGTTGACCACCCTGGCGCGCTTCTCCACGGCGGCCCACTGCATGCCGGCGAGGATGGCCGACTCGGGGCAGCCGTAGACCTCGCACACCTTTCCGGACAGCAGGGTCGCGTCCGGGGCCACGCCCCGGTACTTGCCACCGGACGCCGCGCCGCTGCCGGCGACGATCGAGGCGACGTGGGTGCCGTGCCCGACGACGTCGCCCGGCTCCGCCTCCTCGGTGAAGTTGCGGGACTCCGCGAGCCGGCCGGCGAAGTCGGGATGGTCGCCGTCGACCCCAGTGTCCAGCACCGCGACCGTGACGCCGCTGCCGGTGAGCCCGGCCGCGTGCGCGGCGGGCGCGCCGATCTGCGGCACGCTGTGGTCGAGCGTGATCTGGCGCCTGCCGTCCAGCCAGAGCCGGTCGACACCCCCCGCCATGTCGACCCGGGCTCCCGCCCGGCCGGTGGTCACCGCGGCCCAGACCGCGTCGGCCCGGGCCTTGTCGGCGGTCACGGCCGCGCCGCCGATGGCCGGCAGGTCCCGGGTGACCCGAATGCCGTCGGTCGCGGCCACGGCCCGGCGGCCCTCCCCCGACCGGTACGACACCAGCAGCGGCAGGCTGTCCCGGTGGGCGTCGTCGTGGCCGGCCTCGACCAGCCCGGTGACGTCGAACAGCCGCCGGTCCACCCGGCCGGACCGCAGCAACGGCAGCGCGTCCTGGGGCAGCACGCTGACGTGCCCGTCGGTCCGCTGGACCAGGAACCGCAGCTTGTCCCGGCCGCCACCGGGACGGACGCTCACCGCGCCGGAGCCGGTGAGGGTGACCCGGTCGCCGGTGACCAGAGTGACGGTGGACGGACCGCCGGCCGTGGGCCCCGCCGGCGCGGCCTTCTGCGTGCGGGCGCCGGGGGCCGCCGGGGACGGTCCGGCCGGGGCGGCGGCGGCCGGCACGGTCAGCGGCGCGGCGAGCACCAGACCGAGGGCCAGGCCGAGGCCGAGGGGCTTTCTTCCTCTTCGATGCAACGGATCCTCCTCGTGGGGCGTCATCACTGACGAGAGGCGCACATTGACCAGAGAAGAATTGCATACTCGGTATGCATACGGAAGCACTCAAGGTGACGGATCTCGTACACAATGTCTTCCTCGCCGCCCCGGAGCGCGGGGCCGGGCGGCAGTCCTCCCGGCCCGTCAGGCCGGCGGGGGCTCGGCCAACCGGACCACCAGGTCGGCGCGGTCGGCCGTGCCGGCCACCAGGGTCGCGTTGGCCTCGTCGCTGCCCAGCGCCCAGGCCCGCGCCTGCTCGGGCGACCGCCCGTGCGCCTCGTGCCGGGCCGTCAGCCGGCGCCGCCGCAGGTCGTCGTCCAGGTCGAGGAACCACGCCTCGTGCAGCAGGGGCCGCACCTCGTCCCAGGGATACTCCGCCAAAAGCAGGTAGTTGCCCTCGGTCACCACCAGCCGGACCTCCGGCGGCACCTCGATCGCCCCGGCGACGGGCTCCTCGATGTCCCGGCGGAACTCGGGCGCCCACACCGAGGTCGGCTCCGGCTGGTGCAGCCGGCGCAGGAGCGCGACGTACCCGACGACGTCGAAGGTGTCCACCGCGCCCTTGCGGGCGTCCCTGCCGAGGCGGCACAGCTCGGCCTGGGCCAGGTGGAACCCGTCCATCGGCACCAGCCGGGCGGCCGGCCCCACCGCGGCGACGACGCGCTCGGCCAGGGTGGACTTGCCGGCCCCCGGGGTGCCGGCGATGCCGAGCAGTTGTCGGGGGCCGGCCGTGGCGAGGGCCCGGGCGCGGGCCACCAGTTCCTCGACGGGCAGCACCCGGGCGGCGGGCATCAGCCGAGGACCGGGGCGGTGATCGAGAAGCGGGCCTCCACCGCCGCCTGCACGGTCTGCGGGCGGGGGTCGAGCTCCAGCTCCGGCGGCCCGCCGGCCTGCATCCCGCCGCCGTACGCGGCGCGGGCCAGCATCGGCTGCGGGCCGCCCAGCGCGGTGTCGGCCAGCTCCAGCAGGCCCGTGACCCGGGCGCCCAGCGCCTCGGCGTACTCCCGGGCACGGACCAGCGCGTCGGCGATCGCGGCGTGCCGCGCCTCCCGGTACGCCGGGCTGTCCGGGCGCAGCGCCCACCAGGGGCCGGCGACCTCGACCTGGTCCTGGTCGGCCAGCCGCAGCATCAGCTCGCCCAGCGCGGCGAAGTCGCTCAGGGTCACGGTCGTGGCGACGCTGCCGTGCCAGGCCACCACCCGCTCGCCGGAGCGCCGCGTCTGCGGCCACACCCGCAGGTCGCCGGTCTCCCGGCGCTCCACGGCCGGCTCGGCGGAGTCGAGCAGCACCCGCACCGCGGCGGCCCGCTCGGCGAGCCGGGTCAGGGTCGTCTCCCGGTCCCGGTCCCGCGCGGTCGCGGTCACCATGAACCGGGCCAGCTCGGGGGGCACCTCCCGGTGCGCCTCGCCGCGTACGGTCACGACCGGTCCGTCCACCATGCCCTCACCCTAACGAAGGAACGGCCCCTTATTGACCCCTCGGGTATGGAAGGATTCCCGTCTCACGCCTCGGGGCCGACGGGGACGTGCCCGGCGGCGCCGGCCGCGTCCGGCTCCGGGACGTGCCCGGTGTAGGCGACCTCGCCGTCCGCCACCCGGCACGCCGTCAGGTAGCCGCCGGCCGAGCCGAGGGACAGCAGGTACTCCAGCTCGTCGTCGGCCTCGGCGCCGAGCGCGAAGCTCCGCGCGGCGGGGCGCGTCGCCCGGCCGAGCAGAGCCAGCCGCAGCCCGCGGGCCCGCTGGTAGTGCGCCACGAGGGCGTCCGCGTCGCCGGCCCGCAGCGCGGCGGCGAGCTCGTCGAGGAACGCGGTCACCCGGCCCAACTGCGCCAGGACCTGCTCGCGGTTGTTCAGCAGCATGTCCGCCGTCCGCCTGGCCGGGGTGCCGGCGACCCGGGTGCCGTCGCGGAAGCTGCCGGCGGCCAGCCCCAGCACGGCGTCCCGCAGCTCGGTGCCGGCCACCGCGCCGGCCAGGCTGCCCGCCAGCAGGTGCGGGATGTGCGAGGCGAGCGCCGCCGCCGCGTCGTGCACGTCCGCCGACATCGGCACGATGCGCGCGGCGAAGACGTCGATGACGAGAGCGGCGAGCGTACGGAACCCCGCCATCCCCGCCGCCGAGGGGCAGAGCACCCAGGCCGCCCCGTCGAAGAGGGTGGGGACGGCGGCGGCCAGCCCGGCCCGCTCGGTGCCGGCCATCGGGTGCCCGGGAACGAACCGGTCGGTCAGCCCGTACGCCGCCGCGTGGCCGGCGACCGCGCCCTTCGTGCTGCCCACGTCGGTGACCACGCACCCGGGCCGGGTGTGCCGGGTCACGGTGCGCAGCGTCTCCGGCAGGGTCGACAGCGGACCGCAGAGGAACACCACGTCCCGGTCGCGGACGGCGTCGGCCAGTTCCTCGGGGAAGTTGACGCCCCGGGCCCGCCCCTCGACGCGGGTGGCCTCGTCCGGGTCCCAGCCGACGACGTCCGTCCCGTGCTCGTGCAGGCGCAGCAGCACCGAGCCGCCGATGAGCCCGGTGCCCACCACCGCGACCCGCGGGGCGCGGCCCGGCCTGTCCACCATCGGCGTACCTCGGGGTCTCGGTCGACACATGTCGGGTTCGCCCCGACCCGGGCACCGAGGATATCGCCTGGTCGCCCGGTGCCGGCGGTGGGCACCCCGGCACCGCCGGGGATCCCGGGCGCTGTACTCCAGCGAGCCGCTGGAGAAGCGCAGCCGGGACACCCTGCTCGCGGTCTTCGAACGGATCAACGCCTGACGCCGCGGGTGCCCCGGCCGGCGCGGCCGAGGCACCCGCGGGCAGCCGGCGTGCCCCGGCCCGGCGGGCCGGGGCACGGCTGGTCAGGGTTGGGCGAGCCGCCCGGGGACCACCGCGACGTGCGCGTCGGACGCGGTCAGCGCCACCCGTATGTGCTGGGCGCCGCCCGGGCCGTAGAGGGCGCCCGCGGCGACCAGGATGCCCCGGCGGGCCAGCCAGTCGACCGTACGCCAGCAGTCCTCGCCCCGGGTCAGCCACAGGTAGAGCCCGGCCTCGGAGTGCTCCAGCGTGAAGCCGGCCCCGGTGAACGCGGCCAGCAGCCGCTCCCGCCGGGCCCGGTAGCGTTCCCGCTGCGCGTCCGCGTGCCCCTCGTCGGCGAGCGCGGCGATCATCGCCGCCTGCACCGGGGCGGGGACGATCATGCCGGCGTGCTTGCGCACCTTCAGCAGCTCGGCGACCAGGGCCGGGTCGCCCGCGACGAAGCCGGCCCGGTAGCCGGCCAGGTTGGACCGCTTGGACAGCGAGTGCACCGCCAGCACGCCGTCGTACGACCCGCCGCGGACCTCGGGGGCGAGCACCGAGACCGGCCGGGCCTCGGCCGACCAGCCCAGCGGCAGGTAGCACTCGTCGCTGGCCACCACGGCGCCCCGCTCCCGGGCCCAGTCGACCACCTTGCGCAGGTGGTTGGCCGGCAGCACCCGACCCGTCGGGTTGCCGGGCGAGTTCACCCACACGAGCCGGACCCGGGGATCGGGGCCGAGCGCGGTCAGCGAGTCGGTGCGTACGGTGGTGGCGCCGGCGAGCCGCGCCCCGTCCTCGTAGGTCGGGTAGCAGACCGGCGGCACCACGACGACGTCACCGGGGCCGAGGCCGAGCAGGGTGGGCAGCCAGGCCACCAGCTCCTTGGAGCCGATGGTGGGCAGCACGCCGAGGCCGTCGACGCCCGTGCCGCAGGCCCGGGCCGCCCAGGCCGCGATGGCGTCCCGCAGGGCGGGCGTGCCGGCGGTCAACGGATAGCCGGGTGCGTCGGACGCCGCCGCCAGCGCCTGCCGGATCACCGGGGGCACCGGATCGACCGGCGTGCCGATCGAGAGGTTGATCAGACCCTCCGGGTGCGCCGCGGCCACAGCGGCCGCGGCGTCCAGGGTGTCCCAGGTGAACTCGGGCAGCCGCGACGAGACCGGCGCGGGCCGGTTCAGTGGCCCTCTCCGCGCGGCGGCTGGGCCGCGACGAACGTCGCGTCCTTCTCCACCTTGCCGAGCTTCGACGCGCCGCCGGGCGAGCCCAGGTCCTCGAAGAACTCGTAGTTGGCCCCGGTGTAGTCCTTCCACTGCTCCGGGACGTCGTCCTCGTAGAAGATCGCCTCGACCGGGCAGACCGGCTCACAGGCACCGCAGTCGACGCACTCGTCGGGGTGGATGTAGAGCATCCGGTTTCCCTCGTAGATGCAGTCGACCGGGCATTCCTCGATGCATGCCTTGTCGAGCACATCCACGCAGGGCTCGGCGATGATGTATGTCACCGGTCTTCTCCTCCGCAAGACACGTCGCGATCACCCGCGACCGGTAAGAGCCTAGTATCTCGCCGGGGAGGGGGTCGATCGTGCTCCGACAGCAGGATGTGGGACATCGGATCGTGGTCCGGCGGATTGTGGGGATTCACGAAGGCCGGCCACTCTTCACCGACGCCCTGGGCGAACTGGTCGAGCTGAATGAGACCCACGTCACACTGGTGACCGAGCAGGGCCGGCTGCGGGTGCCGGTCGGGGAGGTACACCGGGCCAAGCGGGTGCCGGCGGCCCGGCGGCCGACGGCGTCCGCGGTGGTGGCGCTGGAACTCGCCGCCGACGAGGCGTGGCCCGCCCCCGTCCGGGACCGGCTCGGCGACTGGCTGCTGCGCGCGGCCGACGGCTGGACGGGCCGGGCGAACTCCGCGCTCCCCGTCGGCGACCCGGACCGGCCGCTGCCCGCCGCGCTGGACGCCGTGGAACGCTGGTACGCCGAGCGTGGGCAGCCGGCCATGGTGAACACGCCGCTGCCGCTCGCCGCGCCCGTCGGCGCCGAACTGGACGCGCGCGGCTGGTCCGGCCGGCCGCCGGTGCTGGTGCAGACCATCGCGCTCGCCGCGCTGCCGCCCGCCCCGCCGGAACGCGCCGGCCTGCCGCCGGTCGAGCTGGCCGCCGCGCCGTCGGACGACTGGCTCGCGGTCGCGGCCGGCCGCAAGGGCGGCCTGCCCGACGCCGCCCGGCACGTGCTCACCGCCGTGGAGCAGCTCCGCTTCGCGGAGGTGTACGCCGACGGCGAGCTGCTCGCCGTCGGCCGCGGCAGCGTCACCGGCGCGGGACGCTGGCTCGGCCTGACCCTGATCGAGGTGCTGCCGCACGCCCGCCGGCAGGGCCTGGCCACCCGGGTGCTGCGTGCCCTGACCGACTGGGGCGCCGCGCTGGGGGCGACCCACGCCTTCCTCCAGGTCGAGCAGCGCAACACGGCCGCCGTGGCGCTCTACCGGTCGCTGGGCTTCAGCACCCACCACACGTACGTGACGAGGGTGCGGCCCTGAGCCGGGCGGGCCGTCAGCGGCGGACGGGGCGGCGGGGCCTGGACGTCTTGAACTCCGCGTAGCGCTGGAGCTGCACGGAGCGGTGGTCGCGGCCCAGCGCGGTCAGGGTGAGGAAGCCGACCAGGACGCCGGCCGCGGCGGCCGCCAGGTACAGCCAGACCTGGAGGAAGAACGTGCCCGCCCCGTTGCCGAACGGGTTCGCCCCGACCAGCAACGGCCCGACGAGGATCGTGAGCAGCAGCGCGATCCCCACGGCGGCGGCCGTGTCACCGGCCCAGCGGGAGACCGGGTGGTCCTGCCCCCAGCGGAACGCGGTCACGGCGAGGATCGCCCCGATCGCGAGGAACATGCCCCACGTGACCCGGTCGGCGGCGCTGTCGTTGCCGTCGAAGCCGAGCTTGATGACCACCCGGGCGACCACGTTGACCGCGAACAGCGAACCCGCGAGCACGCCGACCGCCCGCCACCGACCCTTCATCGCACGCCTCCCGCCGCACCGCCCGCCCCACGACGGGCGCTCCTGGCACGAATGTCTACCACTGCGAGCCGAGCGGCGTCATCACCCGTCGCGGCGAACCGGCGGCGGGGCGAGCACCTGCCGGAAGCCCATCACCGCGAACGTCATGGCCCCGGCGACGATCATCGCCAGGCCGACCCAGTTCTCCCCGGAGAGCAGCAGGTCCCCCTCGTGGGTCCGCACGGCCGCCGCGCCCATCAGCACGAACCACGGCGTCGCGGGCAGCGCCACCGCCCACCGGCGGCCGACCGTCGCGTGGGCGAACCACGCCAGCGCGACGTTGGCGAGCACGGCCACCGCCGCCGACACGCCGATCAGGTGGCCGGCCACCCGGACGGTGGACAGGATCAGCTCCAGCAGGCCGGTGGCCACCGCGGCGACCACGGCCACCACCCCGCCGGAGGCCCGCAGGGCCACGTCCAGCAGCGGCCGGGATCCGCGCGGCGCGGGCGGGGGGGCTTCCGGCGGGACGACCGACATCGGCGCGGCGGGCAGGGTCACCGGACGCCGGCCGCCGCGACCGGGGTACGACCGGGATCGCCGTCGAGGACGAGCCCGGCGAAGAGGTCCTCCTCCCAGCCGTACGGGCCGGCGCCCGGCCCCTTCTCCCCCACCGCCAGGGTGTAGTACTCCACCCCCATGAACTCGGCGCCGAAGTTCCCGGCGATCGAGTAGAGCCACGAGGCGGCCGGGATCTGGGTGGCGTGCGCCCGCATCGCCGCCTCCTTCGCGGCGTGCCGGTCGGTGGCGTCGATCCGGGCGGCGATCTCCGGGTCCGGAGTGCCGAACGGCAGCTCGTCGGCGTTCTCGATGCCGGCGAAGGGGTTGTCCGACGACTCGGCGAAGTGCGTCAGGCCGGCCTCCAGGACGCTGCGCGGCATCGCCGTCCAGTAGACCTTGGCCGGGGCGATCCCCTCGACGGCGGCCAGCTCGACCGCCCGCATCGCCACCCGGTGCGCCTGGATGTGGTCGGGGTGGCCGTAGAAGCCGTTGGGGTCGTAGGTGACGAGCACCTGCGGGCGTACCTCCCGCAGGATCTCCAGCAGGTACCCGGCGGCCTCGTCGAGGTCCGCCTGCCAGAAGGCCCGGGGGTGCTCGTTGGTGGCGAGCCCCATCATCCCGGAGTCGCGGTAGCGGCCCGCCCCGCCGAGGAAGCGGTGGTCGGTCACGCCGAGCGCGGCGCAGGCCGCGGCCAGCTCGCCGATCCGGTACCCGCCGAGCTGGTCGGCCTCGGCGGCGACCAGCTGGGCCAGCTCCGGCACGTGGATCTCGCCCTCCTCGCCGAGGGTGCAGGTCACCAGCGTGACGTGGGCGCCGAGGGCGGCGTAGTGCGCCATCGTCGCGCCGGTGCCGATGGACTCGTCGTCGGGGTGCGCGTGGACCAGCAGGAGGCGGCGGTCGGGCAGCGTCGTCACGACGGTCACTCTAACCGGCAGTTCACCCCCCACCGTCCCCGACGCGTCCCCACAGGTCGGCCACATCATCCCCGGCGCCGCTCTACGATCCGACGTGTGGACTTTCCGGAGCTGGCCGCCCGTACCCACCGGTTCAGCCACGGGGCGCCGCGCGCCGTCTCCGTGGCCGACGACGGCTCGCGGGTGACGTTCCTGCGCTCGGCCGGCCCCGAGGATCCCGCCGACGCGCTCTGGCTGCTCGACACGGCCACCGGCGAGGAGCGGCTCGTCGCGGAGCCCCGCGCCCTGCTCGGCGCCGACGCCGACCCGGCCGCGCTGTCCCCCGGCGAGCGGGCGCTGCGCGAACGGCTGCGCCTCAGCGCCGCCGGCATCGGCTCGTACGCCCTCGACGTGGCCGGCCGGGTGGCCGTCTTCGCGCTGGCGGGGCGGCTGTTCCGGGCCGACCTGGTGCACGGCGACGTGGTCGAGGTGGCGACCGTCGGGCCGGTGCTCGACCCGCGGCCCGACCCGACCGGCGAACGGCTCGCGTACGTCACGGACGCGGCCGACGGGGTGCGCCGGGGCGAGCTGCGGGTGGTGGCGCCCGACGGGACCGACACCATGCTGGCCGGCGAGGACGGCGGGGTGACCTGGGGCCTGCCCGAGCACATCGCGGCCGAGGAGTTCCACCGGTACCGGGGCTACTGGTGGGCCCCGGACGGGCGCTCGGTGCTGGCCGCCCGGGTCGACGAGTCCCGGCTGCCGCGCTGGCACCTGCACGACCCGGCGGACCCGGCGAGCCCGCCGGCCACCGTCGCGTACCCCGTGGCCGGCGGGCCGAACGCGGAGGTGAGCCTGCACCTGCTCGACCTCGACGGCGGCTGGGTCGACGTGCACTGGGACCGGGAGACCTATCCGTACCTGACCTCGGTCGACTGGGCCGACGGCAACCCGCTGATCACCGTGCTGCGCCGCTCCCAGCAGCACGGCCTGGTGCTCGCGGTGGACCCGCGCACCGGCGAGACGCAGGTGCACGCCGAGCTGGCCGACCCGCGCTGGGTGGAGCCGATCCCCGGCACCCCGGCGCACCTGCCGGACGGGCGGGTGCTGGTCGGTGGCGAGCTGGCCCACGACGGATACGACGCCCGGTGCCTGTTCGCCGACGGCACCCTGCTCACCCCGCCCTCGCTGTACGTGCGCCGGGTGGTGGGCCGGCTGCCAGCCGGCGGCGGCCCGGCGGACCTGCTGGTGGAGGCGAGCGAGGGCGAGCCGAGCCAGCGGCACCTGTACCGGGTGCGGACGCTGATCGGCGCCGGCGTGGACGCCCGGCGGATGAGCGGCACCCCCGGCTGGCACACCGCGGCGGTGGGCGGCGACACGCTCGTCGTCGGCACCGCCTCGCTGGACCAGGCGGGCACGACCTGGTCGGTGTGGCGGGGCGACCGGGAGGTGGCACAGCTCCGCTCGTTCGCGGCGGCCCCGCCGTACGCGCCCCGGCCGCTGATGGTGCGGGTCACCGACCGGCGGCTGCCCAGCGCGGTGCTCTACCCGACCCACCACGTCAAGGGCACCCGGCTGCCGGTGCTGCTGGACGTGTACGGCGGGCCGGGGCACCAGGAGGTGACGGCCGCCCGGTCGGCGTGGCTGGAGCGGCAGTGGTGGGCCGAGAACGGCTTCGCGGTGGTGACGGTCGACAACCGGGGCACCCCCGGGATCGCCCCGTCCTTCGAGAAGGCGGTGCACCGGCGGGTGGCCGACGTGGTGCTGCTCGACCAGATCGACGCGCTGACCGCCCTGGCCGGCAAGCACCCCGACCTGGACCTCGGCCGGGTCGGCGTCCGGGGTTGGTCGTTCGGGGGCTGGCTGGCCGGGCTGGCGGTGCTGCGCCACCCGGAGCTGTTCCGGTGCGGGATCGTCGGCGCCCCGGTCACCGACTGGGCGCTGTACGACACGGCGTACACCGAGCGCTACCTCGGGATGCCGGAGGAGGGGGCGGACGTCTACGCGCACCACTCGCTGGTGGAGCTGGCCGCCGAGCCGCCCGTGTCGGGCGAGCCGGCCCGGCCGCTGCTGCTGGTGCACGGGCTGGTCGACGACAACGTGGTGGCCGCGCACACGCTGCGGCTGTCGGCGGCGCTGCTGGCGGCCGGCCGGCCGCACTCGGTGCTCCCGCTGACCGGCGCCACCCACATGGCGGCGGGCGGCCTCGCCGAGCGCCTGCTCAAGCTGGAGCTGGGCTTCCTGCGCACGCACCTGTCGTGACTCCTGACCACGCAAAGAGCCCCCTCGCACCACGTTGTGCGAGGGGGCCCGGTCCGCGCCCGACGGCGCGGACGTCACCGCGGAACGGTCACTGCTTGACGTACGCGTTCACGAAGGACGGGTAGCCGAAGACGCTGGAGATGAAGATCCCGCCGACCTTGGACCCGTGCACGTTGTAGGCCACGTCGACGAAGAGCGGCACCACCGGGGCGTGCTCCTTCATGATCCGCTCGTCGAGCTTGGCCCACTCCGGCCCCTGCTTCGCCGGCTCCAGGGCGAGGATCCGGTCGAACTCGGCGTTGATCGCCGGGTCGTTGAAGTACGACGAGTTGCTGTTGCCCTCGGCCTTGATGGTGCGGCCGTCGTAGAGCACCGGCAGGATCGACGCGCCGCTCGGCCAGTCCGCCGCCCAGTTGCCGATGTACAGGTCCCAGGGGTTGTCCTTCTTCTTGACCTCGTCGAGCTTCGAGTCGTCCGGGATGTTCCGGACCGTGATCTTGAAGCCGGCGCGCTCCAGGTTGGCCTTGAGCTGGGTGCCCATCTGCTGCTCGGTCGTGTTGTCCGCGACGCCGAGGACCAGCTCCGGGGTCTGGCCGCCGAGCAGCTCCTTGGCCTTGTCGATGTTGCCGGTCGCCCCGGCCGGGTACGCGTCGTACGCCTGGTAGCCGATGGTGGCCGGCGGCATCAGGGTGGTCAGCGGCTGGGCCACGGTCTGGCCGCCGAGCGCCTTGACCAGGCCCTCCCGGTCGATGGCGTAGTTCAACGCCTGCCGGATCCTCAGGTCGGTGACCCGCTGGTTGTTGATGAGGAGCTGGTTGGCGCTCGGGGTCGGGGACAGGATCGTCCGCGACTTCAGCGCCGCGTCCTGGGCGACCCGGGCGACCAGCGAGGCCGGCACGGCGTTGAAGGCGATCGCGGCCTGGTCCGCGCCGTTGTCGGCGATCACCCGGTTGTTCGCCGCGTCGGCCGTCGGGCCGAAGCTCCACACGATCTGGTCCGGGTACTGGTGGCGCACCGCGTCGGTGTTCGGGTCCCAGTGCGGGTTGCGGTCCAGGGTGAGCTGCACGCCGGCCTGGTTCTTCGCGACCTTGTACGGGCCGGAGGAGAACGGGTGCTGGTCCAGGTTGACCCCGGTGTCCTTGTCGGCCCTCAGCGGCGCGGTGGTCGGCAGCGAGACCGCGAACGGCAGGTCACAGCGGGGCTTGGCGAACTCGAAGCGCAGGGTCTTGTCGTCCGGGGTGGTCAGGCCCGGGGGCAGGGAGCCCTTGTTCTTCTTGAAGTCCCACCTGGTGTCGAACTGCGGGGTGTCGGCCAGCCACTCCTGCACGTAGGTCGGGCCGCCGGCGAGGTCCGGGTCGAAGGACCGGGCGATGCCGTACGCGATCTCCTTGGCGGTGATCGGGCTGCCGTCCTCGAACTTCACCCCGTCCTTGATCTTGAATTCCCAGACCTTGCAGTCGTTGTTGACGTTCGTGCCCGGCGTCTCGGCCAGGTCGCCGACGAGGACCAGCCCGCCCTTGCCGTCGTCCTTCCAGGTGGTCAGGTAGCGGGCGAACAGCCGCCAGCGAGAACGACACCAGGATCGGCGCCCAGATGTTCGGCAGGAGCTGCCGGAACAGCATGTGCCCCAGCCCGGCCCCGCTGGCCCGGGCGGCCTCCACGAACTCCCGCTCCCGCAGCGCGATGACCTGCCCGCGTACGAGCCGGGCCGTGCTGGTCCAGTTGAACAGCGCGAAGATGGCGATGAGCACGCCGATCTGGAACGCGGGCGGCACCTCCTCCCGCTGGCCGTAGAAGCGCAGCGCGACGGTCGGGGTGATCGCCAGCGCGATGATCAGGAACGGCATGGCCAGGGTCAGGTCGGTGATCCAGTTGACCACGGCGTCGAGCCAGCCGCCCAGGTAGCCGGCGAGGGTGCCGAGCACGATGCCGATGGCCGCGGTGATCACCGCGGCGGTGAACGCGATGAACAGCGACGTGCGCAGGCCGTGCACCATCCGGATGAAGATGTCCCGGCCCAGGCCCGGCTCCAGCCCGAACCAGTGCTCGCCCGTGACGCCCCCGGCGTAGCCGAGCGGCATGCCGAAGCCGTCCAGCCGGCTCTGGAACTGCTCCCGCGGGCCGATACCGTACAGCGCCTCGATCAACGGGGCGGCCAGCGCCACCAGCACGAAGAACGCCAGCATGCCGGCGCTGACCATCGCCGTCCGGTCCCGGCGCAGCCGGGCCCAGGCGAGCTGGCCGGGCGACCGCCCGACGAAGCCCTTCGCGTTCGCCTTCGGGTCGGCACCGTCGCCGGAGGACTCGATCTCCGCCAGCGTCACGCCCTCGACCGGGGACAGGCTCACCTCGTCACCTCCTCGCCGCCGACGCCGACCGCATCCAGCTCCGGGAAGTGGCAGGCGGTGTGCTGGCCGCCGGCCACGCGCGGCTCCAGGGCCGGCTCCCGGGTGGCGCAGATCTCCTGCGCCTTCCAGCAGCGGGTCCGGAACCGGCAGCCCGACGGCGGGTTCAGGGGGGTCGGCACGTCGCCGGCGAGCCGGATCCGGCCGCCCGGGCCGAGCGCGGTCACGTCCGGGATCGCCGAGAGCAGCGCCCGGGTGTACGGGTGCTGCGGCCGCTCGTAGATGTCCGCCCGGTCGCCGAGCTCCACGATCTTGCCGAGGTACATCACCGCGACCCGCTGGCAGAAGTGCCGCACCACGGCCAGGTCGTGGGCGATGAAGACGAACGCCAGCCCCAGCTCGCGCTGCAGGTCGCGGAGCAGGTTGATCACCTGCGCCTGGATCGAGACGTCCAGGGCGGAGACGGGCTCGTCGGCGACGATCAGCTTCGGCCGCAGCGCCAGCGCCCGGGCGATGCCGATGCGCTGCCGCTGCCCGCCGGAGAACTCGTGCGGGTAGCGGTTGTAGTGCTCGGGGTTGAGGCCGACCAGCTCCAGCAGCTCCTGCACCCGCTTCTTCACCCCGCCGGGCGGGTCGATGCCGTTGACCTGCAACGGCATCGCCACGATCCGGCCCACGGTGTGGCGGGGGTTCAGCGAGGCGTACGGGTCCTGGAAGATGATCTGCAGGTCCTGCCGCAGCGGGCGCAGCTCGCGCCGACCGGCGTGGGTGATGTCGCGGCCGGCGAACTCGATCCGCCCGGCGGTCGGCTCCAGCAGCCGCACCAGCATCCGGCCGGTCGTGGTCTTGCCGCAGCCGGACTCCCCGACCAGGCCGAGCGTCTCGCCGGGGCGCACCTCGAAGTCCAGGCCGTCGACGGCGCGCACCACGCCCTTGGTGCGGAACCCGTCGCGCACCGGGAAGTGCTTGGTCAGCCCGCTGACCTTCAGCAACGGCTCGGTCTGGCCAGTCATTGGGCCACCCCCACGTGTGCGACGTCCTCCCGGTACAGCCGGGTGCGCTCCTCGGCCGGCAGGTGGCAGGCGACCAGATGGCCCGCCTCGCCGGCCGGGCGCAGCACCGGCACCTCCGTCCGCGAGCGGTCGCCGTTGCGGTCGGCGTAGCGGCAGCGGGGGTGGAACGCGCACCCCGACGGAAGGTTGATCAGGCTGGGCGGGTTGCCGGTGATGGGCACCAGGTCCGTGTCGGCGTCGCCGTGCAGGGAGGGCACGCTGGAGAGCAGACCCCAGGTGTACGGATGCTGCGGCCGCCGGAGCACCTGCTCCACGCTGCCGTGCTCGACGGCCCGGCCGCCGTACATCACCAGCACCTCGTCGGCGACCTGGCTGACCACGCCGAGATCGTGGGTGATCATGATGATCGCGGAGTGGAACTCGCTCTGCAGGTCGGCGAGCAGGTCCAGGATCTGCGCCTGCACGGTGACGTCCAGCGCGGTGGTCGGCTCGTCGGCGATCAGCAGGTCCGGGTCGTTGACCAGGGCCATCGCGATCATCGCCCGCTGCCGCATGCCGCCGGAGAACTCGTGCGGATACTGGTCGTACCGCTTCGCCGGCTGCGGGATGCCGACCCGGCCGAGCATGTCCACGGCCCGCTGCCGGGCCTCCCGCCGGCCGGCCCGCGGGTGGTGCACCCGGTACGCCTCGGCGATCTGCCGGCCCACCGTGTAGTACGGGTGCAGCGCCGACAGCGGGTCCTGGAAGATCATCGCCATGTCCCGGCCGCGCAGCCTGCGTACCTCCTCCTCGGGCAGGCCGACGAGCTGTCGGCCGCCGACGGAGATCTCGCCGGTGATGGTCGTGCGCTTGGCGCTGTGCAGGCCGAGGATCGCCAGCGAGGTGACGCTCTTGCCCGAGCCGGACTCGCCGACGATGCCGAGCGTGCGCCCCCGCTCGACGGCGAAGGAGACCCCGTCGACCGCGCGGACCGTGCCGTCCTCGGTGTCGAAGCGTACCCGCAGGTCGCTCACCCGCAGGTACGGACCGTCGCCCTCCCGCTGCTCCGGCACGCTCGGGCGGTCGTCCGGTTGGCCGGACGGCGCCGGTGCGGGCTTGTCCACGACCGCCTCCCCCAGTGACGAAGTGAAGAGAACTTACAACACATCACTGAGGGCGAAAATAAGCTACAAGCCGGGCGGCTGTCAGCGTGCCTCAGGGTAACGACTCGACAACGCCGTCACTACCCCTGAACTGGGCCCTTCCACCACCCCCGACATCCACCACACGACGCACGCCGGGTGCGACGATGGTGGTTGCTGACACAGGAGGATTTCCGGCCGGCACGAGGTGGAGGTGACCATGACCGCGGCGGTGTTCGACCACAACGGACCGTGGACGGAAGAGGAGTACCTGGCCCTCGGCGAGACGTCTCAGCGGGTCGAACTCTTCGACGGGAGCCTCCACGTGACCCCAGCCCCCACCCCACGGCACCAGCGGATATCGCGCAAGTTGGGCAACAAGCTCGAAGCGGCGGCCGAGTCCGTCGGGCTGGAGCTGCTGGAAGCCGTGAACGTCCGGCTGCGTCCCGGCCGCATCCCCATCCCCGACCTCGTCGTCACCAACCCGGTCGACCTCGACGAACTCAATGTCGAAGCGCATGACGTCCGGCTGGTCTGCGAGATCATCTCGCCGAGCAACGCGGCCACTGACAAGGTGTTGAAGATGCACTACTACGCCGCCGCCGGCATCGAGTGGTACCTGCTGGTCGAGCAGGACACCGGCTCGCTGCACCTCTACCGACGCCGGGGCGCCCACTACGCGGAACACTCGGCGGCCAAACGGGGCGAGGTGCTGGAGCTGACCGAGCCGGTGCGGGCCAGCATCCGCCCGGAGGATCTCGTCCCCTGACCGGCGGCGGTGCGGCGGTCGGGCTGGTCGCACCAGGTCGTCTCGGGTAGGTAGAGCCTGCGGTCGATCAGCGCCCGACCGGCGGGTGTCACGTAGGCCAGGAACACCCCGACCTGGCTGTTCTCGATCCGATCGGCGGTGCCTGTGTACTGCCGTCCCACACCGCCGTACGCAACACCCGCTGCATCGCCTGCGGATCGCAGTGACCCGCCCGTTCAGCAAGGGTCAAGATGATCTACCTTCATCGAACCCCTCTCCGCGCTCGTGGCGCGCTTGAACATCAAGCTAAGCCTGGGCGCAGGATGCCGCGGTGCCGGCGTGTCGCACGGTAACTGATACGGAGTGGGTGGACAACGACTCCTGAATGAGGCTGCGGGCACGGCTGATCTCGTCCGACGGCAACGCAGCCAAGACGTTCTCGAGCGGATTCACGCGGCGCGCGTGGTCGAACCTCTGGACGTCATGTTCCGACATCCCTGTGATGCCTTGAGAGTTGTCGACCGCGAGCGTGGGCGTGGGCATTTCAGCACGGTCCGACGATTGCGCACGTTGCGGGCGGTACAGCATTTTGCGAGCTATCCCGTAGTGAGCTGCGGACAACTTCCGCCGTTCTTCGTAAATGTCGTGCGCCGCGACCAGGACGGACACGGTCAGGTCGTCGAAGGCTCGGGTTTTGGCCGTGCTCCGTTGAATGACCTCGGCGAGTGTCGGCGCGCGGGCCGCCCGGTCCAAGCGCTTTCCTTCGGCGGACATCATCGACCCGGCACGATCGCGCAGCCATTGTTCGTGTCTGATTTGTGGCATACCGAATATGGCGTCCCGTGCCAGCGACTCCACTTCATGTGGGCCGCTTGGGGCCTCCGCCTTGGCTTCCCACGGCACACCGAACTGTCGGATCTGGTTCATAAAGACGTCGATGGAGAATTCTCCCCGTGGATCTTGCCCGCGGGCAAAGTTCGCCATCCGCTGACGAAAGCTCCGCAGGAACGCGTGACTAGCGAGTAGACGCGACAGTGACTCTTCCGACACCGCTGACACCGCGCCAGAAACGATCGGGTCCAGCGATCTGTTGGCTGCGGAGCCGAGCGCCGCGCCAACTTTGAACAGTTCCCACAGCATCACTTCGCTGGCAGTGCCGGTCCAGGTACGCACCCGTGGGCCGTCGAATACGCCTTCGGACCGGCTGTGCAGGTCACCATCGAGGCGGACCTCGACCGTAGGAACGTTCCAACTGATGATCGACGTGAACGACTGCCACGGCGGGTGCCCAGAAGCAGATTGGACGGCGAGTCGGGCGTAATAGTGGCGGAAAGAAAGGTCGCCAGCCGTCGTACTGTCGAGCACAGCGTCGGTGCGGCCGTGGACCAGCGCGAGTCGTACCAGGGCGCTGCCCCAGAAGCCGAGATCGACGAGCAGTCGCCGACATGTCGGCGTGGGCACCTGGTCCGGGCGCGCTGGCAGCGCAGCGAGACGATGGCTCATGTCGGCGGCGAGCCGCTCGAACGCGGCAGGGCTGTTGAGCGCTTCGGTTATGCGCGCCGGTAGATGATCGAGAGTCCAGCGGGAGATCTGTTCGGAGTAGGCATCCATGCCGGGGTCGCCCATCGAGAGAAGCGAGTGGGACGCGAAGGTCGGCGCATCAGGTGAGCACGGGCGAAGTGATCATCACCACTGGCTGAGCGATCAGTCAATCATTCGATTGGCCCGTCTGGTTCGCCGTCTACCGCCGCCCGCCTCGCGGCCAACGCCGCCGCTCGGGCGCGACGAGGACACCGTCGTCATGCGCGAGGAGCGCGCTGACCGTGGCGCCCTGCACAGCGTCGAGCTGCCCCATGAAGGCGACGTCGATCTCCGCCAACCGGAGGTGGGCAGGTTCCAACCTCAGCCGGCCAGCGCCCACGAGGAGCGCCTGCGGGTCGGCGTGGCCTGCCCGTTCAGCGAGGGACCAGCAGGTTTTGCGTTCCACGCCCGACAACAGTCCTTCCACGAACTGCCCGGCGGTCGCACATGGCTCCGCCCGTTGAAGCAGGAACCCACCGGAGCGCGGCGTGAGCCGCGTGGGAGGAATCCCGGCCCTTCGAGGCCGGGAGGACGTCAAGGATGTCGGTCCGGTCGCCTAGGGTCGGGGCCATGACCGGATTCGACGCGGCGTCCGCCGCCGTGCAGGCCGCCCTCGACGCGGGCGCCCGGTACGCCGACGCCCGGGTGATGCACCGCCGGTACGAGTCGATGTCCGCCCGTAACGGCGAGATCGAGGAGCTGACCCAGGACGAAAGCCTCGGGCTGGGCGTCCGGGCGCTGGTCGGGTCGAGTTGGGGCTTCCACGCCGTACCCGATCTGTCGGACGCGGCGGCCTGCGACGCCGGCGGGCGCGCCGCGCGGATCGCCGCGGCGAGCGCGCGCGTGCCCGGCCCGCCGATCGACCTGGTGCCGGTCGAGCCGACCACCGCGAGCTGGTCCTCGCCCTGCGAGGTCGACCCGCTCGGGGTGGCCCTGTCCGACAAGGGCGACCTGCTGGTCGGCGCCACCGCGACGATGGCCGCGCACGGCGCGGACGTCGCCGAGGGGCTCTACCAGATCTGGGACACGGCGAAGTGGTTCGTCTCCAGCGAGGGGCACCGCATCGACCAGCGCATCCGGGAGTGCGGCGGCGGCGTCTCCGCCACCTCCATCGGCGACGGCGAGACCCAGCGCCGGTCGTACCCCAGCTACCGCGGCCAGTACGGCACCACCGGCTGGGAGCTGGTCACCTCGCTCGACCTGGCCGCGCACGCCGCCCGGATCGCGGAGGAGAGCCGAGCGCTGCTGACCGCGCCCGAGTGCCCGGCCGGCGAGACCGACCTGATCCTCGGCGGCGAGCAGCTCGCGTTGCAGATCCACGAGTCGGTCGGGCACGCCATCGAGCTGGACCGCATCCTCGGCTGGGAGGCCGCCTTCGCCGGCACGTCCTGGCTGGACCTGGCCCAGCTCGGCTCGCTGCGCTACGGCTCCGAGCTGATGAACGTCACCATCGACCCGACGATCCCCGGCGCGCTGGGCAGCTTCGGCTTCGACGACGAGGGCTCCCCGGCGGTCCGGCGCGACGCGGTACGCGAGGGCCGGTGGGTGGGCGTGCTCGCCGGCCGGGACTCCGCCGCCGTCGCCGGTCTCGATCACGGCGGGAGCGTACGGGCCGACGGCTGGGCCCGGCTGCCGATGGTCCGGATGACCAACGTCGGCCTGGAGCCCGGCCCGCACACCCTCGACGAGATCATCGCCGCCACCGACGACGGGGTGCTGATGGACCTGAACCGCTCCTGGTCGATCGACGACAAGCGGCTCAACTTCCAGTTCGGCTGTGAGATCGGCTGGGAGATCAAGAACGGACGGCGGGGGCGGATGCTGCGCAACCCCACGTACACGGGGATCGGCCCGCTGTTCTGGCGCTCGATGGACATGCTCTCCTCGGAGACCGTCGCGTGGGGCACGCCGAACTGCGGCAAGGGCCAGCCGGGTCAGGTGGGGCACACCGGCCACCCGGCCGCGCCGGCCCGCTTCCGCAACGTCCGGGTGGGGGTCCGCGCATGAGCGAGCGCAGCGAGCGAATCAGCCGGCTCAGCGCCACAGCTCATGACGGCGCCGAGCGCAGCGAGGTGACGGCATGAGCAACGATGTGGAACGGCACGTGCTGGATCTCGCCGGCCGGGTCGTCGAGCTGGTCCGCGAGTTGGCCGGGCCCGCCGCCGAGGCCGAGGCCGTGGTGACCCGGACGGATCTGGCGCTTACCCGGTTCGCCAACTCCTTCGTGCACCAGAACGTGGCCGAGTCGGGCGTCGCCGTGCGGCTGCGGCTGCACGCCGAGGGCCGGACGGCCGCCGGGAGCGGCAGCGTGGTCACCCCCGACGGGCTGCGCGCGCTGGTCGAGCGCACCCTGGCCGCCGCCCGGCTCTGCCCGCCCGACCCGGCCTGGCCGGGGCTGACCCCGCCGTCGCCGACCCCGGCCGCCCCGGCCTGGGACGAGGCCACCGCGTACGCCGAGCCGGACGAGCGGGCCGAGCGGGTCCGCGCCTTCGTCGCCGCCGTCGGCGGGCTGGAGGCGGCCGGCTACTGCCGGACGGCGTACCTGGTGTCGGCGTTCGCCAACTCCGCCGGGCACGCGACGCACGGCAGCGCCGCCGAGGCGGCCATGGACGGCATCGCCCGCGCCGGCGGGGCGGACGGCGTCGCCCGCCTGCACGCCGACCGGCTGGCCGACGTGGACGGAGCGGCGCTGGGTGCCACGGCCGCCAGGAAGGCCCGCGCGGCCGTCGACCCGGTCGAACTGCCGCCCGGCCGGTACGAGGTGGTGCTGGAGCCGGCCGCCGTGGCCGACCTGCTGAACAACTTCTCCATCTGGGGCTTCAACGGCAAGCGGTACGCCGAGCGGCAGTCCTTCGCCGAGCCGGGCGCCGCGCAGTTCGACCGGTCGGTGACGCTGGTCGACGACCCGCTCGGCGGGTCCGGGCTGCCCTTCGACCTGGAGGGCGCCGGGCGGCGGGCGCTGACCCTGGTGGACGCCGGCACCACGGTCGCCGTGGCGCACGACCGGCGCAGCGGCGCGGAGGCCGGCACGGGCTCGACCGGGCACGCGGCGCCGGCCGCGGCCACCTTCGGCCCGATGCCCCGCAACCTGCGCCTGGCCGGGCCCGCGCGACCGTCCGGCGCCGGGCGGGTCGCGCCGGCCGGGCCGGCGGCGGGCACGGAGGCGCCGGCCGGGCCGGTGCTCGACGAGGCGACGGCCGCCCTCGTCGCCGGGATGGAGCGCGGCCTGCTGGTCAGCGACCTCTGGTACACCCGCGTGCTGGACTCGAAGAGCCTGGTGATCACGGGCCTGACCCGCAACGGCGTCTGGCTGGTGGAGGACGGCGTGCCGACCCGGGCGGTGCGCGACCTGCGCTTCACCGAGTCGTACCCGCGGGCGCTCGGCCCCGACGCGGTGCTCGGCATCGGCGACCGGCCGGTCCGGCAGCCGGACCGGGTCGAGGGGGTCTGGTGGGACGCCCCGGCGCTGCGGCTGGCGGCCTGGAACTTCACCGGCGGCGCGTCCGGCTGATCCGCCGGATCGGGGATTTTCCCGGGCCGGGACACACGGGCACTCCCCTGCGCGAACAGCCTGCGGAGATCGGCGTAACGTGTGTCAATTAGCTGCGCCGGTACACCCGGTGCGGTCGGTGGTGTGCGCGTGACGTGGCAGCGGGGTGCGGGTTCGCCGGTCCGCGTGCCGACCGGAACATGATGCCGCCCGTTGAGGGCCCGTCAGGGAGACGACTCGAATGACATCAACGGCAACGAGGCCGCGGGGAGCGCGAGCGCGCGCCGCCATAGCGGCGAAGACGTTGCGGACGGACCGCTGGTGGTTTGCCCCACTGATCACCGTCGTCGGTCTCACCGCCTGGGTCGCGTACGCGACGGTCCGGGTCTTCATGCACGACTACTACTGGGTGGACGCGTACCACTACCTGACTCCGTTCTACTCCCCCTGTGTCACCGAACGGTGCGTCGAGGGCGCCTCGCACTTCGGCAGCTTCCTGCCCGGCTGGTGGATCATCCCGGACGCGGCGCTGACCCTGCCGTTCCTGCTGCTGTTCCGGCTGACCTGCTACTACTACCGCAAGGCGTACTACCGGTCGTTCTGGCTGTCGCCGCCGGCCTGCGCCGTGCCGGACGGGCACCAGACCTACGGCGGCGAGACCCGGTTCCCGTTGCTCGGGCAGAACCTGCACCGCTACTTCTTCTACGCCGCCGCCATCATCTCGCTGATCAACACGTGGGACGCGATCCTGGCCTTCCACTCGCCGAAGGGCTTCGGCTTCGGCCTGGGCAACCTCGTCCTGCTCGGCAACGTGGTGATGCTCTGGGCGTACACGATCTCCTGCCACTCCTGCCGGCACATCATCGGCGGCCGGCTCAAGCACTTCTCCAAGCACCCCGCGCGGTACAAGGCGTGGACGCTGGTCTCCTGGCTGAACGTCCGGCACATGCAGCTCGCCTGGATCACCCTCGGCACCCTGGCGCTGACCGACTTCTACGTCATGGCGGTCGCGGCCGGGTGGTTCAACGACCTGCGGTTCATCAACTAGAGGGCCTGACATGACCACCACGAATCGCATCGAACGACACCACTACGACGTGGTCGTGATCGGGGCCGGCGGCGCCGGCCTGCGCGCGGCCATCGAGGCCCGGCTCGCCGGCAAGAAGACCGCGATCATCTCGAAGTCGCTGTTCGGCAAGGCGCACACGGTGATGGCCGAGGGCGGCGCGGCGGCCGCCATGGGCAACGTGAACAGCCGGGACAACTGGCAGGTGCACTTCCGCGACACCATGCGCGGCGGCAAGTTCCTCAACAACTTCCGGATGGCCGAGCTGCACGCGAAGGAGTCGCCGCAGCGGATCTGGGAGCTGGAGACGTACGGGGCGCTGTTCGACCGTACGAAGGACGGAAAGATCTCCCAGCGCAACTTCGGCGGGCACGAGTACCCGCGGTTGGCGCACGTCGGCGACCGGACCGGCCTGGAGCTGATCCGCACCCTCCAGCAGAAGATCGTCTCCCTCCAGCAGGAGGACAAGGCCGAGTTCGGCAACTACGAGGCCCGGATCAAGGTCTTCGCCGAGACCACCATCACCGAACTGCTGCTCGACGGCGACCGGGTCGCCGGGGCGTTCGGCTACTACCGGGAGTCCGGCGAGTTCGTCCTGTTCGAGGCGCCGGCCGTGGTGCTGGCCACCGGCGGCGTCGGCCGGTCGTACAAGGTCACCTCGAACTCCTGGGAGTACACGGGGGACGGTCACGCGCTGGCGCTGCGCGCCGGGGCGACGCTGATCAACATGGAGTTCCTCCAGTTCCACCCGACCGGCATGGTCTGGCCGCCCTCGGTGAAGGGCATCCTGGTCACCGAGTCGGTGCGCGGCGACGGCGGCATCCTGAAGAACTCCGACGGCAAGCGGTTCATGTTCGACTACGTCCCCGACGTCTTCCGCAAGCAGTACGCGGAGACGGTCGAGGAGGCGGACCGCTGGTACACCGACCCGGACAACAACCGGCGCCCGCCGGAGCTGCTGCCCCGCGACGAGGTCGCCCGCGCGATCAACAGCGAGGTCAAGGCCGGTCGGGGTACGCCGGCCGGCGGCGTCTACCTGGACATCGCCTCCCGGCTGCCGGCCGAGGAGATCCGGCGCCGCCTGCCGTCGATGTACCACCAGTTCAAGGAGCTGGCCGACGTCGACATCACCAAGGAGCCGATGGAGGTCGGCCCGACCTGCCACTACGTGATGGGTGGCGTGGAGGTGGACCCGGACTCGGGCGCCGCGTACGGCACCGTGCGCGGGCTGTTCGCCGCGGGCGAGGTGTCCGGCGGCATGCACGGCTCCAACCGGCTCGGCGGCAACTCGCTGTCCGACCTGCTGGTCTTCGGCAAGCGGGCGGGCGGGCACGCCGCCGCGTACACCGACCAGCTCACCGCGCGCCCGAAGGTGTCGGTGGCGGCGGTGGAGACCGCGGTGGAGACGGCGCTCGCGCCGTTGCAGCGGGACACCGGGGAGAGCCCGTACAAGCTCCAACAGGACCTCCAAGCGGTGATGGGGGACCTGGTCGGGATCATCCGGCGGGAGGGTGAGCTGGCCGACGCGCTGGAGCGGCTCGCCGAGCTGCGCGAGCGGGTGGCGAAGGTCAGCGCGGCCGGCGGCCGGCGCTACAACCCGGGCTGGCACCTCGCGCTGGACCTGCGCAACATGCTGGTCGTCTCGGAGTGCACGGCGAAGGCGGCGCTGGAGCGCCAGGAGTCGCGCGGCGGGCACACCCGGGAGGACTTCCCGAAGATGGACCCAAAGTGGCGCCGGGTGAACCTGGTCTGCTCGCTGGACGGCGACGCCGTGCGGCTGACCCACAAGCCGCTGCCGAAGCTGCGGCCAGAGCTGATGAGCCTGTTCGACCGCGCGGAACTGGCCAAGTACCTGACCGACGAGGAGCTGGCCGAATTCGACGCCCTCGCTGAGGAGGCGGGCAAGTAATGGGAACCAAGCGTCACTTCCGGGTCTGGCGGGGCGACGAGAACGGCGGCGACCTGCAGGACTACCAGGTCGAGGTCAACGAGGGCGAGGTCGTCCTCGACGTCATCCACCGGCTCCAGGCCACCGACG
Organism: Micromonospora sp. NPDC048830; assembly: GCF_043198215.1. Classification (NCBI taxonomy): domain Bacteria; kingdom Bacillati; phylum Actinomycetota; class Actinomycetes; order Micromonosporales; family Micromonosporaceae; genus Micromonospora; species Micromonospora sp. NPDC048830. The sequence goes on along the minus strand of NZ_JBICUP010000002.1, from coordinate 215,115 downwards.
CGCCGGACCTGGCCTGCCGGTGGAACTGCAAGGCCGGCAAGTGCGGCTCGTGCTCGATGGAGATCAACGGGATGCCCAAGCTGGGCTGCATGACCCGGATGTCGACCTTCGAGGAGAACGAGACGGTCACGGTCACCCCGCTGCGCACCTTCCCGGTGATCCGGGACCTGGTCACCGACGTCTCGTTCAACTACGAGAAGGCGCGGGAGACCCCGGCGTTCGCGCCGCCGGCGGGGGTGGCCCCGGGCGACTACCGGATGCAGCAGGTGGACGTCGAGCGCTCGCAGGAGTTCCGCAAGTGCATCGAGTGCTTCCTGTGCCAGAACACCTGCCATGTGATCCGGGACCACGAGGAGAACAAGCACGCCTTCTCCGGCCCGCGTTACTTCATCCGGGCCGCCGAGCTGGACATGCACCCGCTCGACGCCCGGACCGACCGCAAGGAGTACGCGCAGGCGGAGCAGGGCCTCGGATTCTGCAACATCACGAAGTGCTGCACCGAGGTCTGCCCCGAGCACATCAAGATCACCGACAACGGGATCATCCCCATGAAGGAACGGGTCGTAGACCGCAGGTACGATCCCCTTGTGTGGCTCGGTAGCAAGATCTTCCGGAGGAGTCAGGTGCCTCAGACCAACGTGACCAGCGCCCAGCACAGCGGTGCGGGGAACTCCGCAGGGCACTTCGGCACTCAGCGTGGCGCGTCGGCGCATTCCGGCGCGATGGCCGGCGGCGTGCACTCGCACGCGGGCGGCTCGCACGACCCGAGCGCGGAGGCGCAGGCCCAGAGCGGTGTCAACTGGCACCGCGAGGTGCCGCACCCGACCGCGCCGGCGGTCGGTGAGAACGGCCGGCTCCCGCTGACGGAGCTGACGTTCGACCGGGCGGCCGCGCCGTCGCCGTTCGGCGACGACGTGAAGTTCCCGATCCCGCCGGAGCACCTGAACTTCGCCCACCCGGAGCAGGACAAGCACTGAGCACGACGACTGACGACGACGGGGGCCCGCGGCAGACGCCGCGGGCCCCCGTCCCATTTCCGCCCGTCACGCCCCGTCACCGGCTCGGGGAAAGGGAGGCGCGCGGGGTCGTCAGCCGTCGGCGAGCAGCGGGCGCAGGGCGGCGACGATCGGTGCGTCGGCGGGGAGCCAGGTGACGGTGTCGAGTTCGGCGGCGGAGAGCCAGCGCAGCGCGGAGTGCTCCAGGGCCTTCGGCTGGTCGTCGTGGAGCAGGCGGGCGGTGTACACCTTCAACACCGAGCGGCCGTGGGCCATCCGCACGTTGCGGCCGACCCGCTGGCCGACCTCGACGCGTACGCCCAACTCCTCGGCGCACTCGCGGGCCAGCGCGGCGGTCTCGCTCTCCCCCGGTTCGACCTTGCCGCCGGGGAACTCCCACATGCCGGCGACCTCCGGCGGAGCGGACCGGGCGCAGGCCAGCACGCGCCCGTCCGCGATGATCGCCGCCCCGACGATGACCCTGAGATCCCGCCGCTCGGTCTGTTCGTTGTCGCTAGCCCGTTCAGTTCGCACGGGCGTCCAGCGTGCCAGATCAATCGGCGGTTTGGGTAGCTCGGCCGGCCGCTAGGCCAGTAGAAGTGGGAAGTGTGGGCGTGGACACACCCTCGAGTCGGACGGAAGACTAAAGGGCACCGAGAAGACACGGGATGGCGACGATTTGGCCACAAGCCGGCAGCGACCCCTGGGAGGTACGGTGATGCGGGTGCTGTTCAGGGGACGCGCAAAGCACGACTACCTGAGCGACGCCCTGAACCTGCTGACCGGGTGGAGCAGGGAGGGCGAGCAGATCCGGCGCATCCTGGTGATCGACGACACGCAGCACGCCGCGCTCACCGAACGGGTCAAGGTGGTCGCCGACGCCCTGCACCTGCGCCCCGAGATCAGCCGCCGGGACGACCAGACCCAGATCCGGGTCGGGCACGGCGACGGGGAGCCGCTGTCCGAGGGCGAGGTCCTGCTGGCCGCCCGCATCGAGGACGCGTACCGGGCCGTCACCGGCTCCTGACCGCCCTCCCACCGAGCCTGATGCGCGACGGCGAGTTCCTCGATCCGCTGCTGGTCCCGGTGTACGACGCCGAGTGCCGCTGGGGGCCCGACGACGACTTCTTCCTGGCGGTGGTGAACGAGACGCCGGCCGCCCGCGTACTCGACCTGGGCTGCGGCACCGGCCGGCTCGCCCTAGCCCTGGCCGCGGCCGGGCACTCGGTCACCGGCGTCGACCCCGCCGGGCCGTCCCTGGCCGCCGCGCGGCGCAAGCCCGGCGCCGACCGGGTCACCTGGGTGCAGGCGGCGTCCCCGGCGCTGCCCGACCGGGCGTACGACGTCGCCGTCATGACCAGCCACGTCACGCAGGTCTTCGTCGCCGACGACGAGTGGGAGCGTACGCTCGCCGACCTGGCGCGGGCGCTGCGGCCCGGCGGCCGGCTGGCGTTCGACTCGCGCGACCCGGCCGACCGCGCCTGGGAGCGCTGGAACCCGGTCGACTCGCGGCGGGTGATCGGGTTGCCGGACGGCCGCCGGGTGCGGGCCTGGACGGAGTTCACGGAGGTACGCGACGGTGTGGTGGACTTCACCCACCACTACGTCCTGCCCGACGGGGCGGAGCGGCTCAGCTCCGCCACCCTCCGCTTCCGGAGCGAGGCGGAGCTGCGCGACTCGCTCCGGGCCGCCGGCTTCACCGTCGAGCGGGTCCACGGCGGTTGGCACGGACAGGCCGTGGGCGAGGGAGACGGGGAACTCGTCGTCGTCGCCCGCCGATGAGGGGCGTTGGCGTGGTCCACCTACCGTGAGGTGCATGGCCAACGCGACGTACGACCGCAAGGAGCAGTACCAGCAGATCCAGAGCGGCCTCCTCGACGGGGAGCAGATCATCGCCGTCTACGACGCCATCGGCACCGGGACGGGGTTCCTCGGCCTCACCGACCGGCGGGTGATCATCCAGGACCGGTCCTTCGTCGGCAAGCGGTACGCGATCACCAGCATCCCGTACTCGAAGATCACCAGCGTCAGCGTGGTGAGCAACAAGTCGTGGGGCGGGTCGTTCTTCTCCACCGGCGCCATCGCCATCCACGTCGGCACGCACACGTACGAGGTCGAGTTCCGGGGCGCCCAGAAGAGCCACCACGTGCACAACGTGATCCTGCACTACATCTCCTGACCGCGGGCAAGATCGGTTGGGTCCTGGTGCTGGGATACTGGTCCGCATGCGCTGGCGTACGGCAGGACGTGGCAGGTCAGCGCCACCCGGGAGTACGGCGCATGCGTGAAGGCCGCACTGGACGTCCTGTCCGGACGCGACCCCGTCCACCTCGGCCGCCGGGAGACCGGCGTCGACGAGGCGCTAACCGGCGCGTAGCTGCGGTGCCCGTCCGGATTCGCTCTCGCCGATCATGCAGTTGTGGTGCCAGAAAAGCCGGGAACGCCCACTTTGCCAGGCACCACAGCTCCATGATCGACGCACAACAAGGCTCGGGGGCCTGCGCGGCGGTCAGGCCGTCGGCAGGTGGGTGTCGAGCCAGCTCAGCAGCGTCGCCGTGTACTGCGGGCTGATGCTGCCGACGTCCTCGCCCTCGCCAACGGTGGGATAGTGGTCGCAGCCGTCGAGCCGGCAGACGGTCGGCGGCAGGGTCGCCCCGGCGGTGGCGCGGCGCCAGACGGCGATGCTGTCGTCGACGGGCACCCAGGCGTCGGTCGCGCCGTAGAACAGCAGCACGGGGCAGGACACCCCGGCGAACACCGGGGCCGGGTCGAAGTCCATGTCGCGCCAGGTGCCCGGCTGCTCGGGCAGCTCGCGCGGCACGTACACCAGGGGGAACCAGCGGCGCCCGGCACACCGGTCCACCGCCGCCTGCGCGGTCGCGCGGTCGCCGTCGCCCCGCAGGTACGCCTCCACGGTCGCACGCAGCCGGTCCAGCTCGGCCAGGTCGACGGCGCCGTAGCCGTGCCGGCGGAGCTGCTCGGCCGTGCCGTAGCGCATCTGGGCCGCCGGGCTGACCCCGCTGGCGGAGACCAGCACGAGGAAGGCGACCAGTTCCGGGTGAAGCGCGGCGGTCAACGGCGCCACCCAGGCGCCCTGGCTCAGCCCCCACAGCCCGACCGGCACGTCGCCGGCGTGCCGGCGCAGGACGCCGACAGCCGCGGCCGCGTCGGCGGCCTGCTCGGCCAGCGGCACGTCGCGGCCACCCACGCGCGGCCGGCGGTCGAAGCGCAGCACCGCGATCCCCGCCTCGGGCAGCACCCGGGCCAGGTGCGTGTAGCAGAAGAAGGACCGTTCCCCCGCCCCGGCCGCATGGAGGACCACCACGCCGCCCCGGGCCGGGCCGGGGCGGCAGGTCCATCGTGGCCGGCAGACGCACGCCGCCGACGTCGATCGTCAGCTCCATGCGGGCAGTCAAGCACGGGTCCCGCGGCCACGCCGACCCGTCCGGGCCGGCCTTCCCGGGCGCTGGCTGGTGACGGGTGACGCCCGGATGGAGCGGAATGATCGACTGGCCGCGGAGGGCCGGCCACTGCAACGGGCAGCCGGGAACCGGGGACGCTCACAAACGGACTCGGCCGTCGCGCCGGTCAATCCGAGAGGCTGACGCAGTAGGTCTGCTGGCGGCTCTTCAACCACGCGCCTTCGGCACCACAGTCCGACGGATGGCGCGCGGTCCGGGTTATCTCGGCGTCGTGGGCGGTCTCGCAGCCGACCGCCTTCGCCCGGCCAGTCACCTCGCGCAGCCCGCCGGCCTCGACGATGCCCGTGTCGCCGCCCACCAGGAAGCAGGTGCCGACGTGGAACGGGCCGGGATCCCGGTACGCGAAACGGACGCCGAGGAACGCGACCAGCCCGAGTACCACCACGGCAGGCGGCGCGATCCACCATGCGATCCGCCGCCGACGTGCCCTGTCGCGTTCGATGTGACGACCCACTTCCACCGTCGGGTTGTGCCCCAGAACGATGACGCAACCCGCTGACCTACGAAAACAGGCCGGATTCAGACGTTGAAGCGGAACTCCACCACGTCGCCGTCCTGCATGACGTACTCCTTGCCCTCGATGCGGACCTTGCCGGCCGACTTCGCCGCCGCCATCGATCCGGCCGCGACCAGGTCGGCGTAGGAGACCACCTCGGCCTTGATGAAGCCGCGCTGGAAGTCGGAGTGGATCACGCCCGCGGCCTCGGGGGCGGTCGCGCCGACCGGGATGGTCCAGGCCCGCGCCTCCTTCGGGCCCGCCGTCAGGTACGTCTGGAGCCCGAGCGTGCGGAACCCGACCCGGACGAGCTGGTCCAGCCCCCGCTCGGACTGCCCGATCGACTCCAGCAGCTCGCGGGCCTCCTCCTCGGGCAGGTCCACCAGCTCCGACTCGATCTTGGCGTCCATGAAGACCGCCTCGGCCGGGGCGACGAGGGCGCGCAGCTCGTCGAGGAACTCGGCGTTGGCCAGCTCGGCCTCGTCGACGTTGAAGACGTACAGGAACGGCTTGGTGGTGAGCAGGTGCAGCTCGCGCAGGTGCTCCAGCTCGATGCCCGCCGCCGCCGCGCCGGCGTACAGCGTGGTGCCGCCGTCGAGGACCTCGACCGCCTGCTTCGCGGCGGCCACGGCGGCGGCGCGGTCCTTGCGGAGCTTGGCCTCCTTCTCCAGCCGGGGCAGCGCCTTCTCCAGCGTCTGGAGGTCGGCCAGGATCAGCTCGGTGTTGATCGTCTCGATGTCGTCGGCCGGGGAGACCTTGCCGTCGACGTGCACCACGTTGGGGTCGGAGAAGGCCCGCACCACCTGGCAGATCGCCGACGCGTCCCGGATGTTCGCGAGGAACGCGTTGCCCCGGCCCTGCCCCTTCGAGGCGCCCCGGACCAGGCCGGCGATGTCGACGAACGACACCGGGGCCGGGAGCACCTTCTGGGAGGCGAAGATCTCGGCCAGCTTGTCCAGCCGCTCGTCCGGCAGCCCGACGACGCCGACGTTCGGCTCGATGGTGGCGAACGGGTAGTTCGCCGCGAGCACGTCGTTCTTGGTCAGCGCGTTGAACAGGGTGCTCTTGCCGACGTTGGGCAGGCCGACGATCCCGATGGTGAGGCTCACGGGCCGCCAGTCTACGCGGCCGTCCGGGCCGGCCTCCGGCCGCCGCGCGTTCGGCAGGGGCAGTCGGGCCTCAGGCCAGGCGGCGGGGGGTGATCACGGTCTCCCGTACGCCGCCGTCGGCGGCCCAGATCACGTCCTGCGCGAGCAGGTGCGCGCGGACGTCCTCGACGTTCGGCATGGGGAACAGGGCGACGTGCGAGACGCGGAACGGGGTGCCGGCGAACGCCCCGTAGACGGCGGTGAACGACGTGGGCTGGTCGCCCACGGCCTGGCCGAGTTAGCACAGCCGGGGCTCCGGGCCGGCCTGGGCCAGCTCGGCGGCCAGCTCGAAGACCGGCCCGGGGCGCAGGTCGTACGGGCCGCGGTCACGGCCGAAGAAGCCCATGCTGGTGGCGACGATGGTCGGTTCGCTGGCGGGCATGCTGACCCCTGTCCTCTCGTCGGTACGTGGAGCAGACCCGGACGCCGCGGCTCAGGATCTGGACGCCGCCGCGAGCAGGGTGCGCAGCAGGTCGGCCAGCCGGGTGCGATCCTCCGGCGGCAGGACGTCGAGGATGCGCCGCTGCACCGCGAGTCCCGCCTCCACCGACTCCTCGACCACCCGGCGGCCCTCCTCGGTCAGGCTGACCCGCAGGCCGCGCCGGTCGGCCGGGTCGGGGCCGCGGCGCACCAGCCCGGCCCGCTCCAACCGGTCCAGCCGGCCGGTCATCCCGCCGGAGGTGAGCATCATCGCGGCGGCGAGCGCCTTGGGGGAGAGCGTGTACGGGTCACCGGCCCGCCGCAGGGCGGCCAGCACGTCGAAGTCGCCCCGGCTGATGTCCCAGGCCGCGTATACCCGTTCCTGCTCGTCGCCCACCAGCCGGGCCAGCCGGTAGATGCGGCCGAAGACCGCCATCGGTTCCGGCCGTAGCCCGGCCCGCTCGCGGCGCCACTGCTCGACGATGACGTCCACGTCGTCCGGCTCGGTCATCCCGGCATTGTGCCGCAGCCCGCACTGGCGGGCTTTACTCACCCGTGATTTGCTTAGCGCTAAGCTACTTAGCATCGAGAGGTTGAGCCGATGAGCCGAGGTGCCGCCGATCTGCTGGCCACCGCCGTCGCGCCCGTGGCCTGGGGTACGACGTATCTGGTCACCTCCGAGCTGCTGCCGCCCGACCGGCCGCTCTGGTCGGGGGCGATCCGGGCGCTGCCCGCCGGCCTGCTGCTGCTCGCCCTGACCCGGCAGTGCCCCAACGGCGGGTGGTGGTGGCGGGCGGCCCTGCTCGGCGCGCTCAACATCGGCGCGTTCTTCCCGCTGCTCTTCCTCGCCGCGTACCGGCTGCCCGGCGGCACCGCCGCCGTGCTCGGCGCGGCCCAGCCACTGCTGGTCGCCGGGCTGACCGGGCTCGTCATACGCGAACGTCCCCGGCCACCCGCCCTGCTCGCCGCCGCCGCGGCACCGCTGGGCGTCGCCCTGGTCGTGCTCCGGCCGGACGCCGGGCTCGATCCCGTCGGCGTGGCCGCCGGCCTGGCCGGGGCCGCCGCGATGGCGGCCGGGCTGGTGCTGACCCGCCGCTGGGGCCGCCCCGCCGGGGTCGGCATCCTCGCCGCGACCAGCTGGCAGCTCACCGCCGGGGGCCTGATGATCACGCCGTTGGCGCTCGCGCTGGAGGGGCCGCCGCCGGCTCCCGACGGCCCGGCCCTGCTCGGGTACGCGTGGCTCGGGCTGGCCGGCACCGCCGTGGCGTACGCCCTGTGGTTCCGCGGGGCGGCGCGACTGCCGCTGACCCAGGTCTCCGTGCTCGGCGCGCTCAGCCCACTGACCGCCGCCGCGCTCGGCTGGCTCGTGCTGGGGCAGGCGCTGGGCCCGGTGCAGCTCGCCGGGTTCGCCGTTGCCGTCACCGCGACCGTGGTCGGCCAACTGCCGGACCGCCCTCCGCCCCGGGCCGGTCAGCCGGCCAGCACCCGCCGCTCCCCCGCGCCCGGCCCCGCCCCCTCCGGCGCGGCCGTCGACAGCTCCCGGTCAGCCACCGCGGCCAACTCGGGGGTGGTGAGCTGACGGCGGATGGCCGGGGACAGCTCGCGGGCCGCGGCGGCCGGCAGGGTGAACCGGTGCGCGGCGGACGGACCGGCGGCCTCGGACTCGCCGAGCATCCAGCGCACCTCGTCGGCCGTCCAGCCGAGCCCGGGGCGGCCGGCGATCTCCCGGACCAGGCGCAACCCCACCCGCGTGTCGTCGTCGTAGAAGCGCATGCACCAGTGGTGCGCCCACATGCCGAGGGCGCGCAGGCCGGCGGCGTCCAGGGACGCGACGAGCCGCCCGCAGGACGTGTCGCGGAACGCCCGCCCGGGATCACCCGCCCGGTCCCGCTCCAGGGCGCCGTACGCCGCCGGCGCGACCGCCCGCATCCGGTCGTAGAAGCTCTGGACCACCGTACGGTCGAGCCGCGCCCGCCCCGACAGCATCAGCGGACACCTCGCCCGGCCACGCTCGCCATCGCCGCCACCCCTTCTTGAGTTGGTGGCGGGACCGTACCGGCCATGACCGACACTTTCGGGACACGGGGGTCGACAAGGGGATGCCTTGCACCTTCCACGGCCAGGTCCGATTTCCGCGAGCCGGACGGGTGGCCGGCGGGGCACCATCGGTGCCGTGGAGTTGGACTTCGAGCGCTGCTACCGGGCCGTCGACAGCCGCGACCAGCGGTTCGACGGGTGGTTCTACACGGGCGTCACGTCGACGGGGATCTACTGCCGGCCGTCCTGCCCGGCGACCACCCCGAAGCGGCAGAACGTCCGGTTCTTCCCGTCCGCCGCGGCGGCGCAGGGGGCGGGGCTGCGCGCCTGCCGCCGCTGTCGCCCGGACGCCGCCCCGGGCTCGCCGGAGTGGGACGTCCGGGCGGACACCGTGGGCCGGGCCATGCGGCTGATCGCCGACGGGGTGGTCGACCGGCACGGCGTACCCGGGCTGGCCGCGCGCCTCGGCTACACCGAGCGGCACCTGCACCGGCTGCTGCGCGCCGAGCTGGGTGCCGGGCCGCTCGCGCTGGCCCGGGCGCAGCGCGCGCAGACCGCCCGGATCCTGATCGAGACGACCGGGCTCGGGATGGCCGAGATCGCGTTCGCGGCCGGGTTCGGCAGCGTGCGGCAGTTCAACGACACGATCCGGGAGGTCTACGCCACCGCCCCTTCGGAGCTGCGAGCCGCCCGGGGACGACAGCCGGCGGCCGGTGGGGCCGGCACGATCACACTGCGGCTGGCGTACCGGCCACCGCTGCACGCGGGGGCGCTGCTGGACTTCCTCGCGCTGCGGGCGCTGCCCGGCGTGGAGGAGGTGCGCGACGGGACGTACCGGCGGGGGTTGCGGCTGCCGCACGGCGCGGCCGAGGTGGCGCTGACCCCGGCGGACGGGCATGTGGCGGCGACCCTGCGGCTGGCCGACATGCGCGACCTGGCGCCGGCGGTGGCCCGCTGCCGCCGGCTGCTCGACCTCGACGCCGACCCGGCCGCCGTCGACGACGCCCTGGCCGCCGACCCCGCCCTCGCCCCGCTGGTGGCCGCCGAGCCCGGGGTGCGCGTCCCGCGCGCCGCCGACGGCTTCGAGATGGCCGTCCGCGCCGTCGTGGGCCAGCAGGTCTCGGTACGCGCGGCGCGCACCACCCTCGCGCGCCTCCTGACCGCCACCGCCCCCCTCACCAGCGTCGATCATGGAGTTGGCGGCCGGATCGATCTCCGAAACGGCGGTCAACTCCATGATCAACCCGGGTTCCGGGGCGGGCTGCGGGGGTTTCCCAGCGCCGGGGAGGTGGGTCTGGTCGGGGATGACGCGTTCGGGATGCCCGCGGGGCGGCGGGAGACGATCCGGGCGGTGGCGCGCGGGGTCGCCGACGGGTCGCTGGACCTCGATCCCGGCGGGGACCGCGCGGAGGGCGTGCGGCGACTGCTGGCGGTGCCGGGAATCGGGGCGTGGACGGCCGGCTACGTGGCCATGCGCGCCCTCGGCGACCCCGACATCTTCCTCCCCACCGACCTGGCCGTACGGCGGGGCGCGGCCGCCGTCGGCCTGCCCGACGACCCGAGGGCCCTCGACGCGTACGCGCGCCGCTGGCGCCCCTGGCGCTCGTATGCCGTCATCCGGCTGTGGCGAGCAGCATGACAGTCCGCTGCGGAAAGCACACGGCCACCGGACACCGAAGAGCGACATGACCATCCGACACCGGAAGGCAGCATGAACAGCATCGGCACCACCCTCGACAGCGCCGTCGTCGACACGCCCGCCGGGCCGCTGAGCATCCTGACCGGCCCCGGCGGGGCGGTCCGGGCGGCCGGCTTCACCCCCGAACCGGAGTCGCTCGTGCCGCTGGTGCACCCGGCCCTGCGCGGCCCGGTGCGGCACCGGGCGGACCTCGGGCCCGTGACCGCGGCCGTCGCCGCGTACCTCGACGGCGAGCTGACCGCGATCGACGCGGTGCCCGTCGAGCAGCACACCGGGGGCGCGTTCATGGCGCACGCGTGGCGGGTGCTGCGGGAGGTGGAGCCCGGCCGGCCGGTGACGTACACCGGGTACGCCGAGCTGGCGGGCCGGCCGGCGGCCGTACGCGCCGCCGCGGCGGCCTGCGCCCGCAACGCCGCGGCCCTCTTCGTGCCCTGCCACCGGGTGCTGCGCACCGACGGCGGCCTCGGCGGCTACCGCTGGGGGCTGGACGTGAAGCGGTGGCTCCTCGCCCACGAGGCGGCCCCCGGGCGGTAGCGAGGGACGCCGTGCCGGGATCGTGGCGGGCCAACGCAGGTCGCGGCGGCCGGCGGGGGCAGCGCCGGGCGGCCAGCCGGCGGGGCACCGGACACGCTGGATAAGCCGTGGCCCGTGGCGGGGCGGCTGCCTACGATCGACCGATGACCGACACGGCGAGGACGGCCCGCGCCGGCGTCCCCGAGCGTCCCACGCTGGACGGGCTCGAGGAGACCTGGGCGCGCCGCTGGCAGGAGGAGGGCGCGTACGCGTTCGACCGCTCGAAGCAGCGCTCGGACGTGTACGCGATCGACACCCCGCCGCCGACCGTATCGGGCGAGCTGCACATGGGGCACGTCTTCTCGTACACGCACACCGACACGGTGGCCCGGTTCCAGCGGATGCGGGGGCGGACGGTCTTCTACCCGATGGGCTGGGACGACAACGGCCTGCCCACCGAGCGCCGGGTGCAGAACGTGTACGGGGTGCGCTGCGACCCGTCGCTGCCGTACGACCCGGGCTGGCGGGCGCCGGACGCGCCCGTGGACGACGCGGCCCGGAAGAACCCGACGCCGATCTCCCGACGCAACTTCGTGGAGCTGTGCGAGACGCTGACCGCCGCCGACGAGCGGGCGTTCGAGGCGCTGTGGCGGCGGCTCGGGCTGTCGGTGGACTGGTCGCTGACGTACACGACGATCGGCCGCCGGGCCCGGGCCGCCTCGCAGCGGGCGTTCCTGCGCAACCTGGCCCGGGGCGAGGCGTACCAGGCGGAGGCGCCGACGCTGTGGGACGTCGGGTTCGCCACGGCCGTCGCCCAGGCGGAACTGGAGGACCGGGAGCGGCCGGGGGCGTACCACCGGCTGCGGTTCGCCGGCCCGGACGGCCGGGAGGTGCTGATCGACACCACCCGCCCGGAGCTGCTGCCGGCCTGCGTGGCGCTGGTCTGCCACCCCGACGACGAGCGGTACGCGGACCTGGTCGGCGCGGCTGCGCGTACCCCGGTGTTCGGGGTCGAGGTGCCGGTGCGCGCGCACCCGCTGGCCGACCCGGCCAAGGGCACGGGCATCGCGATGGTGTGCACGTTCGGCGACCTGACCGACGTGACCTGGTGGCGGGAGCTGGCCCTGGAGACCCGGGCGGTGATCGGCCGGGACGGGCGGCTGCTGCCGGTGCCGCCGGCCGGCGTGCCGGCCGAGCCGTACGCGGCGCTGGCGGGGCAGACCGTGGCCGGCGCCCGGCGGACGATCGTCGAGTTGCTGGCCGACGCCGGCGGCCTGGTCGGCGAGCCGCGCCCAATCACCCACCCGGTCAAGTTCTACGAGAAGGGCGACCGGCCGCTGGAGATCGTCACCACCCGGCAGTGGTACCTGCGCAACGGCGGCCGGGACGCCGCCCTGCGCGGCGAGCTGCTGGCCCGGGGCGGTGAGCTGCGCTGGGTGCCGGAGCACATGCGGCACCGCTACGAGCACTGGGTGGCGGGCCTGACGGGTGACTGGCTGGTCAGCCGGCAGCGCTTCTTCGGCGTGCCGGTGCCGGTGTGGTACCGGCTCGACGACACTGGCGAGCCGGACCTCACCCACCCTCTCACACCCGGCGAGGCGGCGCTGCCGGTCGACCCGTCGAGCGAGCCGCCGCCCGGGTACGAGGAGGCCCGGCGCGGCCGGCCGGGGGGCTTCGTCGGCGACCCGGACGTGCTGGACACCTGGGCCACCTCGTCGCTGACCCCGCAGATCGTCGGTGGCTGGGCGGACGACGAGGACCTGTTCCGCCGGATCTTCCCGATGGACCTGCGCCCGCAGGGCCACGACATCATCCGCACCTGGCTGTTCTCCACCGTGGTCCGGTCGCACCTGGAGCACGGGGTGCTGCCCTGGCGGGACGTCGTGCTCTCCGGCTGGATCCTCGACCCGGACCGCAAGAAGATGTCCAAGTCCAAGGGGAACGTCACCACCCCGATGGGGCTGCTGGAGCAGCACGGCTCGGACGCGGTGCGGTACTGGGCGGCCAACGGGCGGCCCGGGATGGACCTGGCGTTCGACCCGGCGCAGATCAGGGTCGGCCGGCGCCTCGCCACGAAGCTGCTCAACGCGTCGAGGTTCGCCCTCGGGCTGGGCGCCGCCGACGCGCTGCGCGCCCCGTGCGACAACTCCAGCTCGGCGCGTCTGACGCCGCGCCGCGACCTGGAGCTGTCGGCCACCGAGCCGCTGGACACCGCGATGCTCGCAGAGCTGTCCACCGTGGTCGCCGCCGCGACCGCCGCCTTCGAGGCGTACGACCACACGGCGGCGTTGCAGGCCACGGAGGCGTTCTTCTGGCGGTTCTGCGACGACTACATCGAGCTGGTGAAGGAGCGCGCCTACGGTTCCGGGCCGGGGGCCGACTCGGCCCGGGCGGCGCTGGCCGCCGCGCTGTCGGTGCAGCTGCGGCTGTTCGCCCCGGTGCTGCCGTTCGCGACCGAGGAGGTGTGGTCCTGGTGGCGGTACGGCTCGGTGCACCGCTCCCCCTGGCCCACCACCTACGAGGTGGGGCGGGCGGTGCGCGGCGAGGGCGACCCGGAGCTGCTGCGGCTGGCCGGCGACGCGCTGAGCCAGGTGCGGCGGGCCAAGTCGGAGCGAAAGCTGTCGATGAGGGCCGAGGTGCCGCTCGCGGAGGCGCTCGGCCCGGCAGCCCTGCTCGACCGGCTCACGCTCGTGGCGGACGACCTGCGCGCCGCCGGCCGGATCGGCAAACTCGACCTGCTGCCGGACCGCACGCCGGAGCTGGTGGTCGCCTGCGCCTTCTGAGTCGTCGGGCCCGCCCGGTGTCGGCGTCGGTCACGGCGGAATGAGCCGCCACCACGGGCCGCCGCCGCGCCGGGAGCGCTCACCAGCCGCGCAACATCCGCACGCCGAGCAGCGCGGCGACCACGGCGGGCCCGATGAGCAGGGTGACGGCCTGCCCACCAGTGGAACTCGCCGGTCGACTGCGCGAGCGTCGTGGTCGCCGCCGCGGCCGCGCCCGCGACCGCCAGGCTGGTCGCCCAGCGCCGGGCCCATGCCGGGTACGACCGCCGGGGCGCCGCCCGGCCCGTGTCCGCCACCATGGCCCCCAGCCTGCCGGGGGCGACCCGGCCGGGTCCATCCGGCCAGCCCTACCCTTCCCGCTGGGGCCGGCCGGCCCCACCTCTCCCGCCGCGCCTGGCCAGTCCTGCCTTTCCCGCCGCGGCCGGCCGGCTCGCTGACCGCCGAGGGGGACCGGCGCGCCCACGATGGCCGCCACCTCGGAAGATCGTGACGGTAGGGTTTGGTGGGCCGACGGACCGTGACGACGGACTCGGTTGACGGAAGAATGGCGCCATGTCTCCCGCCCTGTCGCGCCGCCGCGCGGTCGCCGTCGTCGCCGCCGTCCTCGCCCTCGGCGTTGCCGCCGGCCTGATGTGGTTCAAGCCGTGGACGTACGTCACCGACACCGAGGTCGACGAGCCCCTGTCGACGATCGCCACGGCGCCGGCCTCCCCCGCGGCGCCCGGCGCTTCGGCCGCCCCGAGCCCGGCCGGACCGACCCTGGTCAGTCAGGGCGAGTTCGTCGGCCAGGAGTTCGACACGTCGGGCACCGCCCGGATCGTCCGGAAAGTCGACGGCCGGTACCGGTTGGAACTGGTCGGGCTGGACACCACCAACGGGCCCGACCTGCGGGTCTGGCTCACCGACCAGCCGGTCCGCCCGGGGCCGGGGTCGCGGGGCTTCGACGACGGCCGCTGGGTCGAGGTGGGCCGACTCAAGGGCAACCTGGGCAACCAGGCGTACGACATCCCGGCCGGCACCGACCTCACCGGCCTGACCAGCGTCTCGCTCTGGTGCAAGCGCTTCACGATCTCCTTCGGGGCCGCGCCGCTGCGGGCCACCGTGTAACCGGTCGCGCCCGCCGGCCACGGTACGGGGAGTGGCGGTCTCGACCGATCGCCGGTCGGCTGCGAAACTGTGTGGCGGCCAGTGAGTGGGGGGTGCGATGAGCAACGGGTGGGTGCTGCCCGACGAGGTGCTGCGGGACGCGCCGGCGTACACGCCGCGTCCCGGGGAGCTGGCCGATCTCGGGCTACTGCTCAGCGGGGCGTACGCGCCGCTCACCGGCTTCATGACCCGGGCTGACCTGACCTCCCTCACCCGTCGCGGGCGGCTCGCCGACGGCACGCCGTGGCCGGTGCCGGTGGCCCTCCAGGTGCCCGCCGGGCTCGCGGACGGCCTGCACCCGGCCGACCCGCTGCGCCGGACGCTGGTGCTCACCGACGGCGAGGGCGCGCCGGTCGCCGCGCTGGAGGTCACCGACGTCTGGACGGCCCGCGAGGGCGTCGCCGGGATCGGTGGCCCGGTGCGCCGGCTCGGCGACGGCGGGCACGGCCCGTTCCAGCGGTTGCGCCGCAGCCCGGAGGAGGTGCGGGCGCTGCTGCCCCCGGGGCGGGTGCTCGGGGTTGTCGCCGACCGGCCGCTGCACCGGCCGCAGCTCGCCCAGATCGCCCACGCCGCCCGTACCCTGAACGCGCACCTGCTGGTCATGATCCCGGTCGGCGAGGGGGTGATCAACGGGCTGCCCCCCGAGGCGCTGGTCCGGGCGGTCTTCGCCGCCCGGGACCGGATGCCCCCGGCGACGCTGGTCGCGGTGCCGCTGTCCCGGCGCCGCGACGAGATCAGCGACGCCCTGCTCCAGGCCCGGGTGGCTGCCGCGTACGGGGTGACCCACCTGCTCTCCACCCGCGAGGTGCTCTCCGGAGCCGGGCTGCGGGTGCTGGTCCCCCGCGAGCTGGCCTACGACAACCGGGACGGGCAGTGGCGCTGGCGGGAGGACATCCCGCCGCGCAACCGGCGGCTGGCGCTGAGCCAGGCGGAGCTCGACGACCTGCTCGACCGGGGCTTCCCGCTGCCGGAGTGGCACACCCCGCCGGCCGTGGCCAAGGAGCTGAGCAGGGCCCGTCCGCCCCGGCGGCACCGGGGCCTGGTGGTGTTCATGACCGGTTTCTCCGGCTCCGGCAAGTCCACGATCGCCCGGGGCCTGGCCGACGTGCTGCGTGAGGGCGGCGACCGGACGGTGACGCTGCTCGACGGCGACGTGGTGCGGCGGGAGCTCTCCGCCGGGCTGGGCTTCAGCAAGGCCGACCGGGACCTGAACGTCCGCCGGATCGGCTGGGTCGCCGCCGAGATCGCCCGGCACCGGGGGGTGGGCATCTGCTGCCCGATCGCCCCGTACGCGCAGGCACGGGCGACCGCCCGGGAGATGGCGCAGGCGGCCGGGGCCGGGTTCGTGCTGGTGCACGTGGCGACCCCGATCGAAGTCTGCGAGCAGCGCGACCGCAAGGGCCTGTACGCCCGCGCCCGGGCCGGCCTGCTCACCGGGATGACCGGCGTGGACGACCCGTACGAGGAGCCGACCGACGCCGACGTGGTGGTGGACACGACCGCCCTGACCATCGAGGAGGCGGTGCAGGCGGTGATGCACCACCTGACCGAGACCGGCTGGGTGGAGCCCCGCCTCCAGTCCACCTGATCCTGCCGCCGCTTCGGGTCCGGCCCGGGCCGGCTGCTCCTGTCGCCGTGGCCGGGCCGTGCTTCCATACGGCCAACGCGCGCGCTAGTGTTCGCTTCTGTTGGAACGCGTTCGATCGCGTGCGAGACGCGCGGAGGAAGCCGGAGGTGCGGCGGGGTGCTCGCGCGGCAGCGGCAGGCGGCCATCCTGGAGCGCGTCCGGGCGGCCGGCGGCGTACGGGTGACCGAGCTGGCCGCCGAGTTCGGCGTCTCCGACATGACCATCCGGCGCGACCTGGAGGCGCTGCACGAGCGCGGCCTGCTCGCCAAGGTGCACGGCGGCGCGACGGTGACCGGGGCCGGCTCGGCCGACGAGCCGGGCTTCCGCGCGAAGTCGGTGCGCCAACTGCCGGAGAAGGCCGCCATCGCCGCCCACGCCGCCGGCCTGGTCCGGCCGGGTGCGGCGGTCGCGCTCTCCGCCGGCACCACGACGGCCGAGCTGGCCCGCCGGCTGGTCGACGTGCCGGGGTTGACCGTGGTGACCAACTCGCTGCCGGTGGCCGAGATCCTGCACGCCGGCGGCCGACCGGACCAGACGGTGGTGCTGACCGGCGGGGTGCGGACGCCGTCCGACGCGCTGGTCGGGCCGCTGGCGGTCGCGGCGGTCCGGTCGCTGCACCTGGACCTGCTCTTCCTCGGCGTGCACGGGATCGGCGAGCGGGCGGGCTTCACCACGCCCAACCTGCTGGAGGCGGAGACCGACCGGGCCCTGGTGGCCGCCGCCGACCGGCTGGTCGTGCTCGCCGACCACACCAAGTGGGGCACGGTCGGCCTCTGCTCGATCGTCGAGCTGGCCGCGGCCGACGTGCTGGTCACCGACGACCGGCTGGCGCCCGAGGGCCGGCGGGTGCTGGGCGAACAGGTCGGCGAGCTGGTGCTCGTGGGGTCGGAGCCGGGTGGGCGCCCGGCCGGGGAGGAGACGGCGGAGTGAAGCGCACGGCGATCGAGCTGGCCGACGGCCGGGAGCTGATCTACTTCGACGAGCGGGACGACGCGGTCCGCGACCAGCCGGACCGGCGGGAGCTTCCGTCGCCGCCCCGCGCGTCGCAGCTGCGGTACGACCCGCTGACCGACGAGTGGGTCGCGCTCGCCGTGCACCGGCAGACCCGCACCTTCCTGCCGCCGGCCGACCAGTGCCCGCTGTGCCCGTCCCGGGGTGACCGGCTCAGTGAGATCCCGGCGCCCGACTACGACGTCGCCGTCTTCGAGAACCGGTTCCCGGCCTTCAGCGGGCGGGTCGGCGAGGAGCCGGCGGAGATCACCCCGTTCACCCCGGTCCGGCCCGGCCGGGGTCGATGCGAGGTGGTCTGCTTCACCGACGACCACGACGCCTCGTTCGCGGGCCTCCCGCCGCGCCGGGTCCGCACGGTGCTCGACGCCCTCGCCGACCGGACGGCCGCGCTGGGCGAGCTGCCCGGGGTGGAGCAGGTGTTCTGCTTCGAGAACCGGGGCGTGGAGATCGGGGTGACCCTGCACCACCCGCACGGGCAGATCTACGCGTACCCCTTCGTCACGCCGCGCACCCGGGCGATGCTCGGCGCGGCCCGCCGGCACGCCGAGCGCGCCGGGGGCGGCAACCTCTACGCCGACGTGCTCGCCGCCGAGCGCGCCGCCGGGACGCGCGTGGTGGTCACCAACGAGCACTGGACGGCGTACGTGCCGGCGGCGGCCCGGTGGCCGTTCGAGGTGCACGTCGCCCCGCACCGGCCGGTGCCGGACCTCCCGGGGCTGACCGACGAGGAGCGGGACGCCTTCGGCCCGCTCTACCTGGACCTGCTGCGCCGCTTCGACGGGCTGTTCGACCTGCCGATGCCGTACATCGCGGCCTGGCACCAGGCCCCCGTACGCGTCGAGCGCGAGCTGGCACACCTGCACCTGCAGCTGTTCAGCATCCGGCGCGCGCGGGACAAGCTGAAGTACCTGGCCGGCGCGGAGTCCGGGATGGGCACGTTCATCAGCGACGTCGCCCCCGAGCACGCCGCCGAACTCCTGCGCGCTGCCTGACCCTGTTGACACCGCCCGCACGGGGCGCGGGGGGCCCGGGACAGGGCCCCCCGCAGGGAAGGGACGGCTGGCTGCGTGCGACAGCCGGGAAGGTCGGCTGATCCGCGCCCGCGCCGCGGGGCGATCCCGGCCTTCCTTGGACGCGACTGGCACCACGTCCACCAAGCTCAACGAGCTACGTCACCCACGGTGACGCCTGTGCGGGACGCCCTGGACTCCGGCCGGCCCGGCATCGCCGCCGCGAGGGGGCCCGCCGGGGCGTACCGGACGACCGAGCCCGCTAGGGCATACCGGACGACGGAGCCCGCCGGCGCGGGGGCCGGCGGGCTCGGTCGGTGTCGCGGTGGGTCAGGCGGCCAGCTTGCGCGCCAGGTTCTCGTCCAGGGCGTTCATGAACTCGTCGGTGGTCAGCCACGGGGCGTCGCGCGAGATGAGCAGCGCGAGGTCCTTGGTCATCTGGCCACCCTCGACGGTGTCGATGATGACCTGCTCCAGCGTGCTGGCGAACTCGGTGACCGCCGGGGTGCCGTCGAGCTTGCCGCGGTGGGCCAGGCCCCGCGTCCAGGCGTAGATCGAGGCGATCGGGTTGGTCGAGGTCTTCTCGCCCTTCTGCCACTGCCGGTAGTGCCGGGTGACGGTGCCGTGCGCGGCCTCCGCCTCGACGGTACGGCCGTCCGGGGTCATCAGGACCGAGGTCATCAGGCCGAGCGAGCCGAAGCCCTGCGCGACGGTGTCGGACTGCACGTCACCGTCGTAGTTCTTGCAGGCCCAGACGAAGCCGCCCTCCCACTTGAGCGCGGCGGCGACCATGTCGTCGATCAGCCGGTGCTCGTAGCTGATGCCGGCCGCCTCGAACTCCGCCTTGAACTCGTTCTCGTAGACCTCGGCGAAGATGTCCTTGAACCGGCCGTCGTACGCCTTGAGGATGGTGTTCTTCGTCGACAGGTACACCGGGTAGCCGCGGTTCAGGCCGTAGCGCATGGAGGCGCGGGCGAAGTCGCGGATGGAGTCGTCGAAGTTGTACATGCCCATGGCGACGCCGCCGCCGGGGAACTTGGCGACCTCCATCTCCACCGGCGCGGAGCCGTCGGCCGGGGTGTAGGTGATGGTCACCGTGCCCGGGCCGGGGACGACGAAGTCGGTGGCCTTGTACTGGTCGCCGTGGGCGTGACGGCCGATGACGATCGGCTTGGTCCAGCCCGGGACCAGCCGCGGCACGTTGGACATGATGATCGGCTCGCGGAAGACGACGCCACCGAGGATGTTGCGGATGGTGCCGTTCGGCGACCGCCACATCTTCTTCAGGCCGAACTCCTCCACCCGGGCCTCGTCCGGGGTGATGGTGGCGCACTTGACGCCGACGCCGTGCTCCTTGATGGCGTTGGCGGCGTCGATGGTGACCTGGTCGTCGGTCTCGTCGCGGTACTGGATCGACAGGTCGTAGTAGTGCAGGTCGACGTCGAGGTAGGGCAGGATCAGCTGCTCCCGGATCTGCTTCCAGATGATCCGGGTCATCTCGTCGCCGTCGAGCTCCACGACCGGGTTGTTTACCTTGATCTTCGCCATCGGCCGGCGCTCCTCTCGGGGGACACGTGCTCAAGCAGTACGAGCGTACTGGAAACCGGACGGCGCCCCCCAGCCGGCCTGGCGTCGACGGCGGGAACCGGGGTGCGCGGCGCGGTGGACCCCTGGCGCCATCGGCCGATGCCACTGAGCCGCACCCTCGGGTCTATCACGGTCACCGCCCTCCTCGACGGGGAGGGGCCGTTCTTCCAGCCCCGCGAGCAGGCGTTCCCGGACGCCACGGCGCGGGGCTTCGCCCCGGTGAACGGCGCGTGCCGGATCAGGGGGCCTCGCCCGGCGCGTGCACCCACTGCACCAGCTGGAGGATCACCCCGTTCGGGTCGGTGACCTGGAAGAATCGCTCCCCCCAGGGCTCGGTCTGGAGCGGAGTCGTGACCGGCACGCCGGCGGCCTGGATCCCGGCGTACTCGGCGTCGATGTCGTCCACCACGAAGGCGACGATCAGGCCCTGGGCCCGCTGCTGCTTCAGGCTCTCCGGCTGGAGGCTGGCCAGCCCGGTACGCAGGAAGATCAGGTTGAAGCCGACCCCCTCGCGGGCCAGCGAGACGAATCCGTCGGCCGCCATCTCCTGCCGGAAGCCGAAGTGCTGCTGGACGAACGCGGCCGAGGCCGCCGGGTCGTCGACGTTGAGCGAGACGGCCGCTGCGGTGATCTGCACGTGGGCTCCCTGGGATCGGACGGCTTACTTCGTACGCTGTACATAGTACTGCGTACGGGGTTTTGGCCTGAGAGGATCAGGGGGTGCCCAACCACCGCAGCGGAGCCGGCGACCCGGCGCGCACCCTGCGACTGCTCTGGCGGCAACCCGACGAGAGCCCACGCCGGGGTCCACGCCAGGGCCGGTCGCTGGACGAGATCGTCACGGCCGCGATCGGACTGGCGGACACCGACGGGCTGGACGCGGTGACCATGCGGGCGGTCGCCCAGGCCGTCGGCGTGGCGGCGATGACCCTCTACACGTACGTGCCGGGCAAGGCCGAGCTGCTCGACCTGATGCTGGACGCGAGCTACGCCCGGATGCCCCGGCCGGACCGCTCCGGCGAGCCGTGGCGGGTGCGGGTGGCGGCGCTCGCGCAGGACAACCGGGAACTGTTCACCGCCCATCCCTGGGCCGCCGAGGTCGCCACCGGCCGGCCGCCGCTGGGCCCCGGCATGATGGCCAAGTACGAGTACGAGCTGCGCGCCTTCGACGGCACCGGCCTGGACGACGTGCAGCGGGACGCGGCGTTGACCCACGTCCTCGACTTCGTCCGGGCCTCGGCCCGCTCGGCGACCGAGGTGCGGCTCGCGCAGCGGGAGAGCGCGTGGAGCGATGAGCAGTGGTGGGCGGCGAACGCCCCGCTGCTCGCCCGCGTCCTCGACGAGCAGCGGTACCCGACCGCCGTCCGGGTCGGCGCCGCGGCGGGGGCCGCGCAGCACTCCGCGTACAGCCCGGAGCACGCGTACGAGTTCGGCCTGGCCCGGATCCTCGACGGCCTGGGCGTCCTGATCGACGGGGTGCGCAGCGGCCGGAGCCGCTCCGCCGCGGCCACGGCTGATCCCGGCGCGGAGCAGAGCGACTGATCCCGGCCCGGACCGGCCCGGCTGACCCCGGTCAGGACAGGAAAACGCCCCGCGACCGGCGGCCGCGGGGCGCTTCGGGTGGCTGGGATCACAGGTTGGCGACGTCGCCCTGCTTGGCGCGGACGGCCTCGGCCGCCTCCTTGAGCGCGGCGATCTCGTCGGCGTCCAGGTCGGTCTCGACGACCCGCCGCACGCCCTCGCGGCCGATCTCGGCCTCGACGCCCAGGTAGACGCCGGCGATGCCGTACTCGCCGTCGACCCAGGCGCAGACCGGCATGACCTCGCCCGAGTCCTCCGCGACGGCCTTGGCCATCCGGGCGGCGGCGGCCGACGGGGCGTAGTACGCCGAGCCGGTCTTGAGCAGGGCCACCACCTCGGCGCCACCGTTGCGGGTCTTGACGACCAGCTCCTCGATCTGCTCGGCCGGCATCACCTCGCGCAGCGGCTTGCCGTCGACGGTGCTGCGCGACGGCACCGGCACCATGGTGTCGCCGTGCGAGCCGAGGGTCAGCGTCCTCACCGACCGCACCGGTACGCCCAGCGCCTCGGCGACGAAGTTGGTGAACCGGGCGGTGTCCAGCATGCCGGCCTGGCCGAGCACCCGGTTCTTCGGGAACTGGGTGGCGAGCTGGGCGAGCGCGGTCATCTCGTCGAGCGGGTTCGACACGACGATGACGACGGCGTTCGGGGCGTACTTGGCGACGTTCTCGGAGACCTGACGGACGATCTTGGCGTTCGTCTCCAGCAGGTCCATCCGGCTCATGCCCGGCTTGCGCGGCAGGCCCGCGGTGATCACCACGACGTCCGAGCCCTCGATGGCCTCGTAGCCCTCGCCGTTCGGGCCGGTGGTGACGCCGACGAGCTTGGTCTCGAAGCCCTCGATCGCGCGCGACTGGTTGAGGTCCAGCGCGAGACCGGCCGGCTTGCCCTCCACGATGTCGGTGATCACGACGGTGTCGAAGACGTCGTACTCGGCCAGGCGCTGCGCGGTGGTGGAGCCGTAGAAGCCGGCCCCGACGACAGTGACCTTCTTACCCATGGTCGTCCCACTCCCTGCTACCAGTCGGTTTTCCGGACCGTATCAGTCATCCTGGCACCGATCAGGCCAGGGGCGGCGGCCAACGGCCGGATGGGGCGAAGGTCACGGCCCCCGTCCAGGTTCGGCCGCGGTCGGCTCGGTGGCGGCGTCCTCGGACACCTCTATGTCGGCGACATCGCGGCGTCCAGCCCTCTCCGACACCCCCATGCCGGCGACATCGCGGCGTCCGAGGCAGCCGGCGACCTGGCGGCCCGCGCGACCTCAGCCGCGCTCGGCCCGCTCGACCACGTTGGTGAGGAGCATGGCCCGGGTCATCGGGCCGACGCCGCCGGGCATCGGCACGAGCTTGCCGGCCACCTCGGCGACCTCCGGGTCGACGTCGCCGGTGTAGCGGCCCTTGCCGTCCGCGCCGACCACCCGGGTGATGCCGACGTCGACCACCACCGCACCCGGGGTGATCATCTCGGCGGTGAGCAGGCCCGGCACCCCGGCGGCGACGATGACGATGTCGGCGGCCCGGGTGTGCGCGGCGAGGTCGAGGGTGCCGGTGTGGCACAGGGTCACGGTGGCGTTCTCGCTGCGCCGGGTGAGCAGCAGGCCGAGCGGGCGGCCCACCGTGTTGCCCCGGCCGACCACCGCGACCTTGGCGCCGCGCAGCGCCACGTCGTGCCGGCGGAGCAGCTCGACGATGCCGCGCGGGGTGCACGGCAGCGGCGCGTCGTAGCCGAGGACGAGCCGGCCGAGGTTGACCGGGTGCAGGCCGTCGGCGTCCTTGCCCGGGTCGATCGCCTCCAGCGTCCGCTGCGTGTCCAGGTGGCCGGGCAGCGGCAGCTGGACGATGTAACCGTGGCAGGCCGGGTCGGCGTTCAGCTCGGCGAGCACGTCGTCGAGCTGCTGCTGGGGGGCGTCGGCGGGCAGCTCGCGGCGGATCGAGGCGATGCCCACCTCGGCGCAGTCGCGGTGCTTGCCGTTGACGTACGCCTGGGAGCCGGGGTCGGCCCCGACCAGGACAGTGCCCAGCCCGGGGATCGTGCCGCGCTCCGCCAGCGCCTTGACGCGTACCCGCAGCTCGTCCTTGATCTCCGCCGCGGTCGCCTTGCCGTCCAGGATCGTCGCCGTCACGCCCAGATCGTCTCATGGCCGGGGCGCGCCGTTCCGCGGACCCGTGTCCCGGCGCCCGACCCGAACCGGCCGGGCCGACCGGACGGGCGCCACCGGACCGTAACGATCCGTCACGTGGCATTAGTCGCGGGGGTAATTCGGGCCATGTATCGGGATCGGGCGCCGAGTCCGAGAACGCCCTGGACCCGGCGAGCGGTCGACATCGGGACGGGCGACGCGGGACGCCGCCGGGCATGTCCTGGCTGACAAGGCGTACAGCTCGAAGGCCATCCGTGCTCACCTGCGCCGCCGCGGTATGAAGGCCACGATCTGGATCAAGGCCGATCAGGCGGCCAACCGCCGCAAGAAGGGATCTCGCGACGGCCGGCCACCGACCTTCGGCCGGGAGCGCTACAAGCAGCGCAACGCCCCCGAACGCGCGTTCAACAAGCTCAAGCAGTTCCGGGCGGTCGCGACCAGGTCAGCACACCTTGGTGCTGCTGGCGCGGTCGTTCCAGCCGTACGCGCGGAAGTCACTGATCTGCGTGTTCGGCGGGAACACCAGGTAGTTGCCACTGTAATTCGCGTGCTCGTAAAGGCACCACCTGTAAATCGATTTGTTCACGGCAGAGCTGGCCACGTCGTTGAAGTTTACGTAATTGAAGTTGGAATTCTGGGTCGAGCTGAGGCCCGTGGGACGGATGTAGTCCCACCCGGTGAAATTGATGGGGTTCCAGATGCAGAACTGGCCCGACGGGCAGTCCGACGAAGCGGCGCTTGCCGGAGACGGGCTGACGAGAGGGGCAAGCATACCCGCCAGACCGACGGTAAGCGCGGTAGCTAGCAGCGTGCGCATCCGCTTCACGTGGTTCCATCCTTCACGTTCGGTGATGTACTGGGACCCTACTGTGGATCAGTTGCGCCTGACACGCGCGCAACATCTCTGCAGTGGAACGGGCGCATCCGGTGCTGGGTTCACGGAACCTCGCAGAAACTTTCCCCAATCGGCCCGGCTCTTCGTCGCGTCCGGCGGCCAAGCCAGCGACGCCTGGCGCGACCTGCGCCGCAACCCGATCTTCTGGATCAGCCTGGCCCTGGTCGTGGCGGTCGCCGCGATGGCGGCCCTGGCACCATGGGGGGATGCGACGGCATCGGGGCATCTCAATGATCGCGGTGGCGGCGGCCCTGACGGCCGCGAGCTGTACGGACGCCGGGGAGCGGCCCGACGGCGACGGCACCGGCGGCCGTACGACGGAGGTCTCCGCCCCGCCGTGCCCGGCCGACCACCGCTACGGCACCGGCCTCGCCGAGGTCGCGGGCACGCCCGGCGTCTTCTGGGCGCTGCTCTTCATCGACGGCGCGGAGCTGCGCGCGGGCCGGTTGACGAAGATCGCCTTCCGGGTCACCGGCCACGGCGACCTGACGCTGGCCGCCGCGGGGCCCGCCGGCGCCCGGCTGGAGCCCGCGGACGTCACCGGGCACACGGGCGGCAGCACCTGGCAGCGCCCGGGCGACGAGTGGGGCAGCCGGTGGACCTTCCCCACGGCCGGCTGCTGGACCATCCGGGCGGAGCGCACCGACGGCACCCGGGCCGCCCTCACCCTCCGCGCCGGCTGACCGCTGCCGGCAAGGCGGTGCGACGGTGCGGGCGCCGGCGGCACACCCACGCGCTCCCCGGTCGCTCAGTGGAAGAAGTGGCGGGTTCCGGTCAGGTACATCGTCACGCCGGCCTCCTTGCAGGCGGCGGCGACCTCCTCGTCCCGGATGGAGCCGCCGGGCTGGACGATGGCGCGGATGCCGGCCTCGATGAGGATCCGCGGGCCGTCGGCGAACGGGAAGAACGCGTCCGAGGCGGCGACCGCCCCCCGGGCCCGGTCGGCACCGGCGCGGGTGACCGCGAGCCGCGCGGAGTCGACGCGGTTGACCTGGCCCATGCCGACCCCGACGGTCGCGGCGTCCCGGGCCAGCAGGATCGCGTTGCTCTTCACCGCGCGCACCGCCCGCCAGGCGAAGGCCAGGTCGCGCAGCGTCTCCTCGTCGGCCGCCTCGCCGGTGGCCAGCCGCCAGGCGGCCGGATCGTCGCCCTCGGCGTCCACCCGGTCGCGCAGCTGGACCAGGACCCCGCCCGTGACCTGCCGCCACTCCGCCGGCAGCGGGTCGAACGCGGGGGCGTGCAGGAGCCGGATGTTCTTCTTGCCCCGCAGGATCTCGACCGCGCCGTCCTCGTAGCCGGGGGCGACCAGCACCTCCGTGAAGATGTCGGCCACCTGCCGGGCCAGCTCGACGCTCACCGGGCGGTTCACGGCGATCACCCCGCCGTACGCCGACACGGGGTCGCACGCGTGCGCCTTGCGGTGCGCCTCGGCCACGTCGGCGCCGACCGCGATCCCGCACGGGTTGGCGTGCTTGATGATCGCCACCGCCGGCTGGTCGGCGAAGTCGTTCGCCGCGCGCCACGCGGCGTCCGCGTCGACGTAGTTGTTGTAGGACATCTCCTTGCCGTGCAACTGCTCGGCCTGGGCCAGCCCCGCCGGGCTGGCCGGGTCGGCGTAGAGGGCGGCGGCCTGGTGCGGGTTCTCGCCGTAGCGCAGCACCGCCCCGCGGCGCAGCGTCAGCCCGGCGAACCGCGGCCAGTCCTCGGCGTCCGGGGCCAGGGTGACCGCGCACCACTCGGCCACGGCCAGGTCGTACTCGGCGATCGCGGCGAACGCGCGGGCGGCCAGCGCCCGGCGCTCGGCCAGGGTGTAGCCGCCCTCGCCCAGCGCCGCCAGCAGGGCCGGGTACGCCGCCGGATCGGTGACCACGGCGACCGAGGCGTGGTTCTTGGCGGCGGCCCGGACCATCGCCGGCCCGCCGATGTCGATCTGCTCCACGCACTCCTCGACGTCGGCGCCGGAGGCGACCGTGGCCTGGAACGGGTAGAGGTTGGACACCAGCAGGTCGATCCCGGCGATGCCGTGCTCGGCGAGCTGGGCGGCGTGCGACTCCTTGCGCAGGTCGGCCAGGAGGCCGCCGTGGATCTTCGGGTGCAGGGTCTTGACCCGGCCGTCGAGGATCTCGGGGAAGCCGGTCACCGACTCGACCGGGGTCACCGGCACCCCCGCCGCGGCGATGGTGGACGCGGTGCTGCCGGTCGAGACGATCTCCACCCCGGCCCCGTGCAGGGCCCGGGCGAGCTCGACCAGGCCGCTCTTGTCGTACACGCTGACCAGCGCCCGCCGGATCGGGCGGCGCTCGTCCTGAGTGGAACTCACGGGACCGTGACCTTTCTTCCGGTGATCGTCCAACCTTCGCGGACCAGGCGACCGACCTGCTCGACGAGCTGGCGCCGCTCGGCCTCCTTGATGCGCTCGGTGAGCGTCTCCTCGTCGTCGTCGTCCAGCACGGGCACGGCGACCTGCGCCACGATCGGACCGGTGTCCATCCCGGCGTCGACGAAGAACAGCGTCGCCCCGGTGACCTTCACGCCGTAGGCGAGGGCGTCGCGGGGGCCGTGGATGCCGGGGAACGCCGGCAGCAGGGTGTTGTGCGTGTTGAGGTACCGGTCGCCGAACGCGGCGAGGAAGTGCGGGCCGACCAGCTTGAGGAAGCCGGCGGAGATGACCAGGTCGGGCCGGTGCTCGGCGACCCGCGCGGTCAGCGCGACGTCCCAGTCCGCCCGGGTCGGGTGGTCCTTCACCCGCTCGACGAACGTCGGCACCCCCACGGCGGACGCCCGGTCCAGGCCGGCGATGCCGTCCCGGTCGGCGCCGACGGCCACCACCCGCGCGCCGTACGCCGGATCGGCGGCGGCGTCGAGCAACGCCTGGAGGTTGCTCCCGGAGCCGGAGACGAGGACGACGATGCGGGCGACGGGCGCGGTCACTCGACAACCCTATCGGGCAGGTCGAAGGGGGTGACGCGCGGGCGCGTGGGGGGCGCGGACGCCGCTGCGGGCCGCCCCGGATCCCGCGCGCCCGGGGGCAACCAGGATGCGGACAACGGAAAACGGTGACCACCGTTGTCGCCGGCACCCTGTACGCTCCCGTCGCTCGGGGCCCCCCGCACGCCCGGCGCGCGCCCGGCCCCGCACCCGTCAGTGATCCGACATGTGCGTTGTGTCGATGAAAAAGGAGTAGGCAGCGATGCAGCCCGGTTACCAGGCGCCCCAACCGCAACAGATCAATAACAACATGACGATGTCCATCGTGGCCATCTTCCTCTTCTGGCCGCTGGCCATCCCCGCCATCATCAACGCGTCCAAGGTCAACGGGCTGCTGCAGCAGGGCGACTACGCCGGAGCGCAGGCGGCTGCCGCCGAGTCGAAGAAGTGGTCCAAGTGGGCCATCATCGTCGGCATCGTGTGGTTCGTGATCGTCCTCGTGTGCTGCGCGGTGGGCGGTCTGGCCGGGATCATGGGTGCGGACACGAGCACCAGCAGCTACTGACAGCACCCTCAGCCAAGGAGCACCAGCGAATGCAGCCCGGTCAGGACCCGTACGGCCAGCAGCCCCACGATCCGTACGGCCAGCAGCCCCACGACCCGTACGGCCAGCAGCCCCACGACCCGTACGGCCAGCAGCCGCAGGCGCCGTACGGTCAGCAGCCCACCTCGGGCCAGCCGTACGGGCACGACCCGTACGGCCAGCAGCCGCAGGCGCCGTACGGCCAGCAGCCCACCTCCGGGCAGCCGTACGGGCAGCCGACGTCGGGCCAGCCGTACGGACAGCCCACCTCCGGGCAGCCGTACGGGCAGGACCCGTACGCCCAGCAGCAGCCCTACGGCGCGGCCCCGTCGTACCCGGGCGCCGGCTACCCCCAGGCGCAGGGGCAGCAGAACACGCTGGGCCTGGTGTCGATGATCCTCGGCATCGCGTCGATCCCGCTGGCGTGCTGCCTGTACCTGGGCATCCCCGTCGGCATCGCCGCGGTCGTCACCGGCCACCTCGGCCGGCAGAAGGCGGCCCAGGGCCTGGCCAACAACGACAGCCAGGCCAAGACGGGCTTCATCTGCGGCATCGTGGGCGCGGGCCTCGGCATCCTGGTGCTGATCCTGGGCATCGTGGCGAACGTCAGCCTGCCCACCACCTGAGGCGGGCCGGCCCGGCCAGCAGGGGCGCTCCGGATCTCCGGGGCGCCCCTTCCCGCGTCCGCGCCCCGGCTGCGCCGCGAAGCGCGCCGCCGGCGCGGAGCGCCGGCCACAGGCGGGCAGGTGAGAGCCGCCCCACCGGAGACGTCAGGCGGGAGCCCTACCTTTTCCCCAGGGCGCGGGGGGCGGCGGCCCCGAGCAGGGCACCGACGGTGATCACGGCGGTCGCCACCGCGGCCACCTGCCACGGGACCGGGCCGATCTCGGCCAGCCGGCCGCCGCCGAGCGGGCCGCCGGAGGCCGCCGCGAGCGCCCCGAGCAGCAGCCCGGCGACCGGTCCGGCGAGCGCCGCCGGGCCGAGCAGCGCCGGCCACGCCACCTCGACGCGGTCCTCCGCGGCCAGCCGGAGCAGCCGGCGGGCGAGCAGCCAGCCGGCGGCCATGCCGGCCAGCGCCGGGACCGCGAGCAGGGCGGCCCCGAACCCCTCGACCGGGCCGCCGGGCAGGCCGGCCAGCAGCGGTACGGCCGGCAGCGCGCCGACGGAGACCTCGCTGGTGCGTACGGCGGTGTCCGTGCCGACGGCGAAGCCCGGCCCGAGCAGGTAACTGGTCGACCAGATCGTGGCGTTGGGCGCGTAGGCGAGGCTGACCAGGGTGATTCCGGCCTGGCCGGCCACCCCCGTGTGGTAGGCCGCGATAAGGTCCGCGGCGTCCCCGCCGCCGGTGGCCACCGCCAGCCCGGCTGCTCCGGCCCCCGCCCCGAGCAGCAGCAGGCCCGCAACCAGGCCGGTGCGCAGGCCGTCGCGCGCCACGGCGGGCGCCCGGGCGGCGAGCAGGCCGGCCACCCCGGTGGTGCGGACCGCCCCGGCCAGGGCCGCGAGCGCGCCGAACACCGCGAAGGTCACCCCGGCGCGGACCGGGGACGCCCGGAGCCCGCCGCCGCTGACCAGCACCGCGGCGAGCGTGCCGAGGACCGCGTACCCGACGCCGACGGCGCCGGCCGCGGTGAGCGCCTGGCGGGGGGAACGCCGACCCCGGGCGCCGATGGCCCGGCTCGTGTGCACGCCGGCCCGGGTCAGCCGCCAGACGGCCAGCACGGCCAGCGCCAGCGGGGCCAGGCCGAGCGGCCCGGCGTCGGTGGACAGCGGCACGCCGTGGCCGAGCAGCCATCCGGCCAGCCCGGCGCGCAGCGCCCCGGTGACGGAGCCGGCACCCTCGCTGAGCTGGGCGAGGCCGAGCACCAGGGCGACGGGCAGGTACGACGTGAGCGCGGCCCCGACGGCGGCGACCCCGGCGGCCACCGCGAGCGGCGCGCGGCCCCGGGGCGCCTCGCCGGCCCGGGGCGCGGGCACCCGGGGACCCGGGACGCGGGCCGCGGGCCGGTCGTCGGCGCCGACCCCGGCGTCCGGACGGCGGGGCTGGTCAGGGGTGACGGAGGACATCGGCTCTACTCTGGCATGCCGCGCGGATGCCGGCAGTCCGATAACACCCCGGGCCCGCCGCGAGTTCGGTGATCCAGCGCCCAGCGGCCCCGATCCGGAATAGCCTCGGCCCAGTACGCGACCTTTCCCAGGGACCGCTCGGAGGAAGCCGTGAACGCTCCGTATCCGCCGCCCCCACCGCCGGCCGCCGCCGGCCGCGACCGCACCACGCTGTGGGGTGTGCTGGGCATCGTCCTCGGCCTGCTCTGCTGCGGCGTCCTGGGGATCATCTTCGGCTACCTGTCGATCCGGGACGCCAAGCGGTACGGGAAGTCCCCCGTGCTCGGCTACCTCGCCATCGCGTTCGGCGTGATCAACATCATCGCCAGCGTCATCCTACGGGCCGGCGGCAACCATCCGCTCTACCGCTGACCGGACGACGCGAGGGGGCCGACCGTTGTGGTCGACCCCCTCGGCGCCTCGGAACTGCGTCAGCCGGCGGACATGATCTCCCGCATCAGCTTGGCGGTCTCGGTCGGGGTCTTGCCGACCTTCACGCCGACCGCCTCCAGCGCCTCCTTCTTCGCCTCGGCGGTGCCCGCCGAGCCGGAGATGATCGCGCCGGCGTGGCCCATGGTCTTGCCGGGCGGGGCGGTGAAGCCGGCGATGTAGCCGACCACCGGCTTGGTCACGTTCGCCTTGATGAACTCGGCGGCCCGCTCCTCGGCGTCGCCGCCGATCTCGCCGATCATCACGATGGCGTCGGTGTCCGGGTCGGCCTCGAACGCGGCGAGGGCGTCGATGTGGGTGGTCCCGATGATCGGGTCACCGCCGATGCCGACGCAGGTCGAAAAGCCGATGTCGCGCAGCTCGTACATCATCTGGTACGTCAGCGTGCCGCTCTTGCTGACCAGGCCGATGCGGCCGGAGCCGGTGATGTCGGCCGGGATGATGCCGGCGTTGGACGCGCCCGGCGAGGCGATGCCGGGGCAGTTCGGCCCGATGATCCGGGTCCGCTCCCCCTTGGCCACGTTGTACGCCCAGAAGGCGGCGGTGTCGTGCACCGGGACGCCCTCGGTGATCACCACGGCCAGCGGGATCTCCGCGTCGATCGCCTCGATCACGGCCGCCTTGGTGAACTGCGGCGGCACGAAGATGACGGTGACGTCGGCACCGGTCTCCGCCATGGCGTCGGCGACGGTCGCGAAGACCGGCAGCGCCGTCCCGTCGAAGTCCACGGTCTGGCCCGCCTTGCGCGGGTTGGTGCCGCCGACGACGTTGGTGCCGGCGGCGAGCATCCGCCGGGTGTGCTTGGAACCCTCGGAGCCGGTCATCCCCTGCACGATGACCTTCGAGTCCTTGGTCAGCCAGATAGCCATGATTCAGACCCCCGCAGCGGCCAGCTCGGCGGCCCGCTCGGCCGCGCCGTCCATCGTGTCGACCCGCTGCACCAGCGGGTTGTCGGCCTCGTCGAGGATCGCCCGACCGGCCTCGGCGTTGTTGCCGTCGAGGCGGACCACGAGCGGCTTGGTGACCTTCTCACCCCGCTGCTCCAGCAGGGCCAACGCCTGCACGATGCCGTTGGCGACCTCGTCGCAGGCGGTGATGCCGCCGAAGACGTTGACGAAGACGCTCTTCACGGCCGGGTCGGACAGGACGATCTCCAGCCCGTTCGCCATCACGGCCGCGCTCGCGCCACCGCCGATGTCGAGGAAGTTGGCCGGCTTGACGCCGCCGTGCCGCTCGCCCGCGTAGGCGACCACGTCGAGGGTCGACATGACCAGGCCCGCGCCGTTGCCGATGATCCCGACCTCGCCGTCGAGCTTGACGTAGTTGAGGTCCTTCTCCTTGGCGGCCTGCTCCAGCGGGTCCACGGCGGCCTGGTCGACCAGCGCCTCGTGGTCCGGGTGCCGGAACGCCGCGTTCTCGTCCAGGCTCACCTTGGCGTCGAGGAGCAGCAGCTTGCCGTCCCCGGTCTTGGCCAGCGGGTTCACCTCGACCAGCGTGGCGTCCTCGGCGACGAACGCCTTCCACAGCCCGACGGCGACCTCGACGACCTGGTCGGCGACCTCGGCCGGGAAGCCGGCGGCGGTCACGATCTCCCGCGCCTTGGCCTCGTCCACGCCGGTGTTCGCGTCGATCGGCTCCTTGACGACCTTCTCCGGCGTCTCGGCGGCGACCTGCTCGATGTCCATGCCACCCGCGACGCTGGCGATGCAGAGGAAGGTACGGTTCGCCCGGTCGAGCAGGTAGGAGAAGTAGTATTCCTCGGCCACGTCCGCGGTCACGGTGATCATGACCTTGTGGACGGTGTGCCCCTTGATGTCCATGCCCAGGATGTCGGTGGCCCGGGCCACCGTCTCGTCCGTGCCCTCGGCCAGCTTGACGCCGCCCGCCTTGCCTCGGCCGCCGACCTTCACCTGCGCCTTGACGACCACCCGGCCGCCGAGGCGCTCGGCGATCGCCCGCGCCTCCTCCGGGGTGTCGGCGACGCCGCCGGCCAGCACGGGCAAGCCGTGCCGCTCGAACAGGTCCCGCCCCTGGTACTCGTACAGGTCCACGATTGCGCGTCCCGTCCTGTCTCCGCGGCGCGCCGTCGCGCCGCCACCAGCGTTGTGAAAACAGTTTGACGCCTGTCATCAGCTGACACAGGCCATTGCCGCAGCCTAGCGAGGCCGGCACGACCGGCAACCGAGCGGGTGCGCGGTGTGCCCTACTCCACAGCGCCCCCGGGCACGCGTACCAGCCCGGACGGTCCCACCGGTCGCGGCCGGCGGCCCGGCGAAAATCTCCGGACGATGTTGGCCGGGCGCGTAACCCCGCCGTGGGGGCGTCGTTGAGTCAGATGTCGGAGCGCTGGTCAGCGCGATGACGGGAGACGGCCGATGCCCTGTCGGTCGAGGGGTGGCGGCGGGGCATCGTGCATAGAGGGGCCGGACGTGTGAGGGGTGCGTCCGGCCCCTCCCCCCGTTCTCCGGGGGGAGGGCCGGCCCGTTCGTCGCCCGAGGGCGCCGGCCCGGGTCAGCCGACCGGCTGGGCCACGTTCGCCCGGACCCACTCCACGATCGACTGCGTGGTCGCGCCCGGGGTGAAGATCTTGGCGACGCCGAGCTGCTCCAACTCGGGAATGTCGGCGTCCGGGATGATCCCTCCGCCGAAGACGACGATGTCCCGGGCGTCCCGCTCGCCGAGCAACTCGATCACCCGACGGAACAGCGTCATGTGCGCCCCGGAGAGCACCGAGAGCCCGACCGCGTCGGCGTCCTCCTGGATCGCCGTCTCCACGATCTGCTCCGGAGTCTGGTGCAGGCCGGTGTAGATGACCTCCATGCCGGCGTCGCGCAGGGCGCGCGCGACCACCTTGGCCCCGCGGTCGTGGCCGTCGAGGCCCGGCTTCGCCACGACGACCCGGATACGAGAGCTCATCAGCGGACACCCTTCCCGGCGCTACGACTGTCACCTGAACGAACGGTAACCCGACCGGCCGCCGGCGGGGAATCCGGGCGGCGCCACTCGGAGGCCCCGGGGCGCGGCGGCCGGGCCGAACGTGTCCGCCGTCACGCTACGCGACGAAAGCGCTCCGCAGGGGTGCCATCCGCCAAAGCGACTAGATCTGACAATACGGGATGCAAACGGACAGATCGACACGCCAATTCGGCCGTCTGGCTTGTGACCAGCGTGGCCGTTGGCTACGGTGTCCACGGTTGTCATCAGATCCACGGACGGGTGACGACGCGGCCAGCCGAGGTTCACCATCGCTTCACGGACGCCAGC
Source organism: Micromonospora sp. NPDC048830 (assembly GCF_043198215.1). NCBI lineage: Bacteria > Bacillati > Actinomycetota > Actinomycetes > Micromonosporales > Micromonosporaceae > Micromonospora > Micromonospora sp. NPDC048830. The sequence goes on along the minus strand of NZ_JBICUP010000002.1, from coordinate 181,217 downwards.
GGGTCGTATCGGAACCCCGACAACGGAGGGTGTGCGTGCGCCAGCGCCTGTCGTCTGAGCCCGATAGATATCGCGGTCGCCGCCGCGTGCCCACGCCCCCGCGGAGCCGCTACGCCGCCGTCGTCACCACCGCGTTCGTCGGTGCTGGCATGGTCGCGCTCGGCGCGGCCGCCCTGCCGGACGCCAAGAGCGTCGACCCGGCGGTCCTCGACGATCTCAGGCAGGCCTCCGTCGCCAGCCAGGACGCGACCCTACGCGCCGACTCCGCCGACCGCGCCTCCCGCGCCGACCGGTCGGAGACCAAGGCCTCCACCGAGCAGGACGTCTGGCTGCTGCCCCTGCAGGGCTACGACTTCGACTCCGCGTACGGCATGCGCTGGGGCAAGCTGCACACCGGCGTGGACCTGGTCGCGCCGGAGGGCACCCCGTACGTCGCGATCCACGACGGCACGGTCACCAAGGCCGGCTGGTTCGGCGGCTACGGCTACACGGTGATCGTCAAGCACGCCGACGGCAGCGAGGCCATCTACGGCCACTCCTCCGCCCTCACCGTGCAGGAGGGCCAGCAGGTCAAGGCCGGCGACCAGCTCGGCCTGGTGGGCGCCACCGGCCACGCGTACGGCTCGCACCTGCACCTGGAGATCCATGTCAAGGGCGAGCCGAAGGACCCGGTGCCGTGGCTGCAGGAGCGCGGAGTGGACATCAAGATGCAGGTCGAGGCTTTCTACACCGAGGTAGCCGCGTCCTGACGCTGCGTATCGCCCGTTGACCGCCCGGATCGGCCGATCCGGGCGGTTTTTCGTCGACGTCACCGGTCGAATGTCTACTGCGCCACACAGACAAGTGTGACGGGCGACACGGGCCGCATGATCAATTATCGGGACAGATCGGCGAGGCGGGGCACACAACGGGCGCGGGCGTTCCCCCGGCCGCCGCCCGCACCCCGCCCCCGTACCCGGCCGGACCGGCGCGGACACCAGTATTTCGAGGTCCGCCCCACCCCGAGACGTGAAGGCCCGCCCGTGCAGGAAGACGACATCCACAGCGGAAGCACCACGGCCGCCCCGGGCCGGCACCGCCTGGACCGCCGCCGCCGCGGCGGCCGTGCCCTCGTGGTCGGCGGGGTGGCCCTGGTCGGGCTCGGCCTGGCCGGGGTGTCCGTCGTCACCGCCGCCGGCGGTAGCGACGAGCCGACCGCCGCCGTCGCGGTCGACGCCCAGGCCCGCGCCGAGGAAGCCGCCCGCGCTGACCGCTCCACACGGGACTCCGCCAGCCCGGTCACCCCCTCGGCCGGCCCGGCCACCTCGTCCCCGAGCCCGTCGACCGCCAGCCCGAGCCCGACCAGGACGCTCAACTCCACGCCCACCGCCACGGCGAAGCCGAGGACGACCAGCAAGCCCACTCCCGCCTGGGTCATCCCCATGAAGGGCGCCCAGATCACGTCCTGCTACGGCCAACGCTGGGGCACCCTGCACGCCGGCATCGACTTCGCGATGCCCGCCGGCACCCCGATCCACGCCGCCGCCGCGGGCACCGTGGTCAAGGCCGGCGACGTCGGCGACGGGTACGGCATCTCGGTCTTCGTCGACCACGGCAACGGCTACCTCACCCACTACGCCCACCAGAGCCGCACCGCCGTCAGCGTGGGGCAGCGGGTGAAGGCCGGCCAGGTCCTCGGCTACGAGGGCGCCACCGGCGACGCCACGGGCCCGCACCTGCACTTCGAGGTGCACAAGGGCCAGATGTGGAACCAGATCGACCCCGCGCCGTTCCTGCGCGCCCGGGGCATCGACGTGGCCTGCTGAGCCTCTGCAGATCCTTCCCAGCCCCTTCGCACCGCGCTCCGGGCAGGCGTCACGAGCCCAGCGGGGAGGGCGCCGGATCTGGTTCCGGTGCGGCATCGCGCTGCCCCGAGCGGACCCGGCCGCCGGCGACTCGGCGACGTAGCCACCGCACTGGTCGGACGCGTTCGATCGGCAGGAAGCTCAACATCGCCACCTGGTGCGGAAGGAAAGAAATCGAGATGGCCGCGAACGTCACGAGGTGAAACAGATAGAAGCCGGAGATCGCGACGTAACGGGCACGCTTGCGCAGGACGAAGACCAACGGACTGGCCAGTTCGAATGCCACGATGCCGAACTGCGCGGCGATGAGCAGGCCGGGCACGTCGGTCAGCAGTTCCGTCCATTCCGCGCCCCGGCGGACGACGGCCCGGGTGAGTGTGGCTCCCGTGAGCCACCCGATACCTCCGTAACGGAGCTTCGCCCACGCGGCGAGGAAGTACGTGGCGACAACGGCGAGTTGGGTCACCCGCAGGGACCACCCACCGCGAACGCTTCTCGTCGAGTCGCCATGTCGGGCGCGCCCGACGGTCGGCAGGGTCAGGAGCGCGACAAGGAGGGCGAACCGGTCGTGGTCGACTTTGCCGTAGCTGAAGACGATCACCAGCCACTCCAGGTACAGGGCGGCGACGGTCCACCCCAGCAGTCGGGGCGCGCGACCGGTGGCGGCGACGAGCGCTGACACCAGGAGCACCCAGAACACGGTGGTGACCACCGCGGCGGTGGGAGCCGGCAGCGGCAGGATCCGACCGATACGCAGTGGCTCGTACAGCTCCGGTGGCACGGCGGTGCGGTTGCGAACCCAACCGGTGAAGATCGTGATGTCGGCGATGACGAACAGGTAGACACACGTGCGGAGGGCCGCCACGCGGCCGAGCGGCACCGGGGGCATCAGCCACTCGGTCACCCGCCTCATCGGGGCACCTGCCACTCAGCGACTACCTCGTCCCGGAAGGATCCAGTGGGGCGCCCATCGGACAGCTCATGCCGGCGGATGATCACGGACACCGTGGCGAGCCGGACGTCCGGATGCCGCCGCCGATAGGCGTCCGCGATTATCCGCAGCTCCGTGGGATCCGCGGTGAACCGCCCCACCTGGCCCTCCACCTCGGCTCGCCGCACCCCGGTGTCGTTCTCGGTCAAGATGATGCGCCTACCCGTGTCGGTGGCCGCCAGAACGAGTGCCTCGGACACCGGCTCGTCCGGACTGTCCGCGTAGGCGTACATTTTGAAGGGACCGAACGGGAAGTCGTCGTCACTTCCCGCGACAGTGCCGGCCACGAGCAGGCCGGCGGTCAGAACGGTGACGACGAGGCGCGCAAGCCGACCGGGCCTGGTCATGGAGTCCATGCCAGCACCTTACTGTTGACGGGCATGCGGGCTGCCCCCTCGAGTTGGCTCGCGGGGAGGAAAGAATGCAGCCGCAGGGTAGGCGGACGCTCTGGTTGGCCCGCACCGGTCTCTGGTTTGCGGTCGCACTCGTCGTGGCCCTGCAGGTGGCGGGAGCGCTGAACCGTCCGGTCCGGGACCGCCTGGCCGACCTCCATGTCTACTGGGGCTCCGTGCGGGTGCTCCTGGACGGGGGCAGTCTCTACGACTTCGCGGCGGGGAACGATGCCCCCTTCACGTACCCGCCTTTTGCCGGCCTGCTGTTCACGCCCCTGGCCTGATAGCCGAGGCGCCACTGCGGGTGCTCCGGACGGCGGCGACGATCGGCGTGGTGATCGGGCTGGCGGTGATCGTCAGGCGGGCGGACGGGCTCCGCCGGGTCGATCCCGCGCTGCGCGTACCGGTCGTGGCGCTGCTGCTGTTCGGCTCCGCGCCGGTGTCGAGCAACCTCCGCTTCGGGCAGATCAGCGTGGTACTGGTCGCCCTGGTGCTGGTCGACTGCCTCGGCATCCTGCCCACCCGGTACCGCGGCGCACTCACCGGCATCGCGGCGGCGATCAAGCTCACCCCCATGATCTTCGTGGTGTACTGGTGGGTTTCCGGCCAGCGGCGGACGGCGATCAACGCCGTGGCGGCGTTCGGCGCCTGCACGGGTATCGCCTGGCTTGTCCTGCCGGGGGAATCGGTCCGGTTCTGGTTCACCGAGATCTGGAACGTGGACCGCGTCGGCAACATCGCCACCGGTGGCAACCAGTCCCTCAACGGGGCCCTGCTCCGCTTGGAGCTGCCGGACACCTGGCGTACCGCCCTGGCGGGGACGATCGGCGTCGCGGTCGGGGGGCGGCGCGGCACCATCGCCTGGTTCGCGCTGGTGGCGGCAGTCATGGTCCTACCCGTGACATCGCTCGGGGCGGCGCTGCCGACCACGGCCCTCACCGGAAACGCCCGGCTGCTGCTCGCCGTGGCCGTGGCGTGCCTGGTGCCGTTCGCCGCGCTGCGGAGGAAGAGGGCGGATCAGGAGCCGGCGGCGAGACCGTCCGCCGGCGCGCTGTCGATGGACGCCGGCCCGGTCTGATCCGACGTCAGGCGGCTGCGGTGCGCGGGCGGGGAGGCGTCGGCGGGCGAGTCCTTCGACGCGGCCCACCGCCACGGCCAGATAACCTTGGGCCCCATGACCACGAGGCTCACAGAGGCGTCGCCCGCCGCGCCGGATGTCGAGAGGCCGGAGCTGCGCAGGCGCCGGATGCGGGCGGTGGGGATCTGGACGGCGGCCTTCGGCGCCGGCTGGTTCCTGATCGGGCTACCGACCGATCCGCTCTACGCGTTCTTCTGGCTGTGGGCGTTGACCATCGCCTGGCGCAGCCACCTGCCCTGGCGGCGGCATCTCGCCTTCGCCCGCGACTGGGTGCCCGTGGTGGTCCTGCTGGCCGTGTACAACTTCTCCCGGGGCTTCGCCGACAACGGCACGGTTCCGCACGTACAGGAGCTCATCGACGCCGACCTGGCCATGTGGGGCTGGGCCACCGGCGGCCAGGTGCCCACCGTGTGGTTGCAGAGCCACCTCTACGACCCGGATTCGATCCGCTGGTACGACGTGCTCGCCAGCTGGGTCTACTTCTCCCACTTCGTGGCATCGCTCGGTGCGGCCGTGTACCTGTGGTTGCGGTCCAGGCCCCGTTGGGCGAAGTTCATGCGGAGATGGTTCGCGCTCAGCGCGGCCGGCCTGGCGACGTACTTCATCTACCCCGCCGCTCCGCCGTGGTGGGCGGCGGAGTACGGCTACCTCACCGAAGAGGTGGCCCGCATCTCCACCCGGGGATGGCACGCGTTCGGCATGCACGGTGCCGGCAATCTGGTCAACCTGGGTCAGTACGCCGCCAACCCCATCGCCGCCATCCCGTCGCTGCACACCGCGTTCGCGCTGTTCGTGGTGCTGTTCTTCCTGCCGACGACGCGGCGGCGCTTCTGGCCGCTCCTGTTGGCCTACCCGCTGGCCATGACCTTCACGCTGGTCTACGCGGGCGAGCACTACATCATCGATGTCCTGATCGGTTGGGCCTACGTCGTGGTGATCTTCCTGCTGGTCGGTGCGGGCGAGCGCTGGTGGAGCGCCCGCCGCCGCACTAACTCTCCCGGCCCTGACCTGGACCGGCGCGTCGAGTGCTCCTGACGGTGCCCCGGGCCGGTGGGTCCGGGGCACCGCCGCGTTCCTAAAGCTTCTCGATGGGCGCGTGCCGCAGCACCAGCCACATCGTCTGGTCCCCGAAGTCGATCTGGACACGCGCGCCGGGGCCGTGCCCCTCGACGGCGAGCACCCGGCCCAGGCCGTACCGCTGGTGGTTGACCCGGTCCCCGGCCGCCACCTTCGGCGCCTGCGGCAACTCGCTCGCCGTCGTCAGCCGGCTGCCGTCCACGCCGAGCCGCTTGGCCAGCTGGGCGGCCCGGGGCGTGCCGCCGGTGAAGCCACCGCCCCCGCGGTCCGCGCCGCCCGCTCGGCCGCCGACCCCGCCGCCGCCCCCGGCCCACGACGTGTACGCCCCCTCGGTGCGCTCCCACCGGACCAGTTCCGGCGGCAGTTCCTCCAGGAAGCGCGACGGCGGGTTGTAGGCCGGCTGCCCCCACGCCGATCGGGTCACCGCGCGGGACAGGTAGAGGCGCTGCCGGGCCCGGGTGATGCCCACGTACGCCAGTCGGCGCTCCTCCTCCAACTCGCGGGTGTCGCCGAGGGAGCGCAGGTGCGGGAAGACGCCGTCCTCCAGCCCGGTCAGGAACACCACCGGGAACTCCAGGCCCTTGGCGGTGTGCAGGGTCATCAGGGTGACCACGCCCTGGTGGTCGGGGTCGTCGGCGGGAATCTGGTCGGCGTCGGCGACCAGCGCCACCTGCTCCAGGAAGCCCGCCAGCGTGGCCCGCTCCCCCTCGGCCCCCAGCGCCTCGACCCGCTCGGTGTACTCCCGGGCGACGCTGACCAACTCCTGGAGGTTGTCCACCCGGCCCGCGTCCTGCGGATCCAGGCTCTCCTCCAGCTCGGTCAGGTAGCCCGAGCGGGTCAGCAGCGCCTCCAGGACCTCCTCCGGAGTGCCCGTCTCGGCCACCTCCCGGGCGCCGTCGAGCAGGACGACGAACTCGGCGATGGCGTTGGCCGCGCGGGTGGAGATGCCCGTGGCCTCCCTGGCCCGGCGCAGCGCGGCGCCGAAGGAGATGCGGTCCCGGCTGGCCAGCGCCTCCACGCATGCCTCCGCCCGGTCGCCGATGCCGCGCCGGGGGGTGTTCAGGATGCGCCGCAGGCTCACCGTGTCGTCGTCGTTGACCACCGCCCGCAGGTACGCCAGCGCGTCGCGGACCTCCTTGCGCTCGTAGAAGCGCACCCCGCCGACCACCTTGTACGGCAGCCCGACCCGGATGAACACCTCCTCGAAGACGCGGGACTGGGCGTTGGTGCGGTAGAAGACCGCGACGTCGCCGGGGCGGGCGTCGCCGGCGTCGACCAGCCGGTCGACCTCCCGTCCCACCCAGTCCGCCTCGGCGTGCTCGGTGTCGGCGACGTACCCGACGATCTGCTCGCCGGCCCCGGCGTCGCTCCACAGCCGCTTCGGCTTCCGGCCGGTGTTCCGGTCGATCACCGCGTTGGCGGCGTTGAGGATGGTCTGGGTGGAGCGGTAGTTCTGCTCCAGCAGGATCGTGCGGGCGTCGGTGAAGTCCCGCTCGAACTCCAGGATGTTGCGGATGGTCGCGCCCCGGAACGCGTAGATCGACTGGTCGGCGTCGCCGACCACGCACAGCTCGGCCGGCTCGACGCCCTCGGTGCCGGAGACCAGCTCCTTGATCAGCACGTACTGGGCGTGGTTGGTGTCCTGGTACTCGTCGACCAGGACGTGCCGGAACCGGCGGCGGTAGCTCTCCGCGACGTGCGGGTGCGACTGGAGCAGGTGCACCGTCGTCATGATCAGGTCGTCGAAGTCCAGCGCGTGCGCCTCGCGCAGCCGCCGCTGGTAGAGCGTGTACGCCTCGGCCAGCGCCCGCTCGTTGGGGCCCTTGGCCCGGGCGGCGAACTCTTCCGGATCGACCAGCTCGTTCTTCAGGTTGGAGACCTGGGCCGCGAGCCCGCGCGCCGGGTAGCGCTTCGGGTCGAGATCCAGCTCACGGGCGACAAGTTGCATCAGCCGACGGGAGTCGTCGGCGTCGTAGATCGAGAAGGTCGACTTCAGGCCGGCGTGCTCGTGCTCGGCCCGCAGGATGCGCACGCAGGCGGAGTGGAACGTCGACACCCACATGAGCCGGGCGCGCGGGCCGACGAGCTGCGTCACCCGGTCCTTCATCTCGCCCGCGGCCTTGTTGGTGAAGGTGATCGCGATGATCTCGCCGGGATGCACGTCCCGGGCGGCGAGCAGGTACGCGATCCGGTGGGTGAGCACCCTGGTCTTGCCGGAGCCGGCGCCGGCCACGATCAGCAGCGGCGAGCCGCCGTGGGTGACGGCGTCGCGCTGGGGGCCGTTCAGGCCCTCCAGCAGCTGCTGCGGGTCACGGTGGACGACCGGGCCGGGCCGGCGCGGCGGGGCCGACGCGGGCTCGGGCGCGGGCGGGGACGCGGGGATGTCGAAGAGAGGCTGCATCGCACGGCGAGTCTATGCCTCCGGCCGGACACTTCCCGACCGCGCACGGATGAGTTTCTGCGAGGTTCCGTGAACCCAGCACCGGATGCACCCGTTCCACTGTCGAGATGTTACGCGCGCGTCAGGCGCAACTGATCCACAGCAAGGTCCCAGTACATCACCGAACATGAAGGGTGGAACCACATGAAGCGGATGCGTACGTTCCTAGCTACCGCGCTTACCGTCGGTCTAGCGGGTCTGCTTGCCCCTCTCGTCAGCCCGTCTCCGGCAAGCGCCGCTTGGTCGGACTGCCCGTCGGGCCAGTTCTGCATCTTTGACAACATCTATTTCGGGGGAGCCTATTTCACCCCCTGGTGGAGCAGCCCAAGCCAGTTGAACAACTTCTCTTACGCAAACTTCAACGACAGAGCCAGCTCTGCCGTGAACAAAACGGGTTACAGGTGGTGCCTTTACGAGCACGCGTATAAGGGTGGCAACTACTTGGTGTTCCCGCCGAACACGCAGATCAGTGACTTCCGCCCGTACGGCTGGAACGACCGCGCCAGCAGCACCGCAATATGCTGACCCAGCGTGACGCGGACTAGCTAGTCAGCCGAGCACGAGACGGCGTCGCCCGGCCGCCCCTTCGAGCCCAGTATGCCGCTCCCATTCAGCGACGCTGAGAGAGCGTCGGGTAACCCGGCTGGGTGTGATGGGTTACGACGAGACACCCCTTGGGCGCGGGGGCCCTTGTCAGGGCCGCTGGACGGCCGGCGGACCGAATGGCGGGAATCCTTGCGAACCCGGAGCCGGGCTGGGCATACTCGACGGCGTGTTCGGTCAGCGCTACTACTTTTACTACGGCACCGGGAGTCCGGCAGCCGTGGGTCGCGCCTGATCAGATCAGACCTACGAAAGCCCCGGGTTCCTGGAGCCCGGGGCTTTTCCGTTCCGGGATCCGGGCACCGGGCCCGACACCCGAGGGGTACGGCGATGATGACAGACGTGGTGGAGCAGAACGGCAACGCAAAGTCCCGTCAGGGCGGCGAGCGACCCGATGCGCCGGCCGGGGCGACCGGGACGGGCACCGAGGACACGGCCGCCGCAGCCCGGATCGTCGCCATCCGCGAACGCATCGACGAGATCGACCGTACCCTCATCGAGCTGTGGCACGAGCGGGCGAGCCTCTCCCGGGAGGTCGGGGCGACCCGGATGGCCTCCGGCGGCACCCGGCTGGTGCTCTCCCGGGAGCGCGAGATCCTGGAGCGGTTCCGTCAGGAGCTGGGCACCGACGGCACCCAGCTCGCCCTGTTGCTGCTCCGCGCCGGCCGCGGCCCGCTGTAGACCGGCGCCTACGGGGCCGCTGCAGACCGGCCCACCGGCCCGCTGTAGACCGGCCCACCGGCCCGCTGTGGGGCCGCCATGGACGGCCCGGCGCACCGGCCCGCCGCCACCGCCGTGACGTGCCCCGGCCTCAGGGGTCCGGAGACGCGGAACCGCCTGCCGGCATCCGCGTGGACGCCGGCAGGCGGTCGGGGCCGGTCAGCCCGCGAGGCTCACGCCTCGTGGGTGGCGACGATCTCGCGCTTCTCCGCGAAGTGGCAGGCGCTCGGGTGGTCCGAGCCGGAGCGGATCTCCAGCAGTGGGACCTGCTCGGCGCAGACGTCCTGCGCCTTCCAGCACCGGGTGCGGAACCGGCAGCCCGAGGGCGGGCTGACCGGGGACGGGACGTCACCGGTGAGCCGGATGATCGCCTTGTTCTCCCGCAGCGTCGGGTCCGGCACCGGCACCGCCGACAGCAGCGCCTGCGTGTACGGGTGGGTCGGCCGCTCGTAGATCTCGTCCTCGGTGCCGATCTCGACGATCTTGCCGAGGTACATGACCGCGACCCGCTCCGACAGGTGGCGGACCACCGACAGGTCGTGCGCGATGAAGATGTACGACAGGCCGAACTCCGCCTGGAGCTTCTCCAGCAGGTTCATGACCTGGGCCTGGATCGACACGTCCAGAGCGGACACCGGCTCGTCGCAGACGATGATCTCCGGGCGCAGGGCCAGCGCCCGGGCGATGCCGATGCGCTGCCGCTGGCCGCCGGAGAACTGGTGCGGGTACCGGTTGATGTGCTCCGGGTTCAACCCGACCAGGTCGAGCAGCTCCTTGACCTTGCCCCGCCGGCTGCCCTTCGGGGCGACCTCGGGGTGGATCTCGAACGGCTCACCGATCAGGTCGCCGACCGTCATCCGCGGGTTCAGCGACGTGTACGGGTCCTGCATCACCAGCTGGATCTGGCGGCGCAGCCGGCGCAGCGCGCCGCCGGACAGCCTGGAGATGTCCTGCCCCTTGTAGTGCACGCTGCCGGCGGTCGGCCGCTCCAGGTTCATCAGGACCCGGGCCAGCGTCGACTTGCCGCAGCCGGACTCGCCCACCACGCCGAGCGTCTCGCCGGACTTCAGCTCGAACGAGACCCCGTCGACGGCCTTGACGTGACCGATGGTCTTCTTGAACACGATCCCGCGCGTGACGGGGTAGTGCTTGACCAGGTCACGGACCTCGAGGATGTTCTCAGTCACGGTTCACCAGCTCCTCGGCGAAGTGGCAGGCGCTGGCCCGGCCGCTGCCGATCTGCAGCAGCGGCGGCAGCTTCTCCCGGCAGACCGGCTGCGCCATGGGGCAGCGCGGGTTGAACGGGCAGCCCGGCGGGATGTTCATCAGGTTCGGCGGCAGGCCCTTGATGGTGCGGAGCTGCTGCCCCTTCTCGTCCATCCGCGGAATCGAGTCGAGCAGGCCGAGGGTGTACGGGTGCGCCGGCTTGGCGTACAGGTCGTACACGTTGGCTTCCTCGACGATCCGGCCGGCGTACATCACCGCGATCCGGTCCGCGACGTCGGCGACCACGCCGAGGTCGTGGGTGATCAGGATCAGGCCCATCCGCCGCTCGCGCTGGAGCTCGGCCAGCAGGTCCATGATCTGGGCCTGCACGGTCACGTCGAGCGCGGTGGTCGGCTCGTCCGCGATCAGCACCTCCGGGTCGAGCGCCAGCGACATCGCGATCATCGCGCGCTGCCGCATGCCGCCGGAGAACTGGTGCGGGTAGTTGCTGTACCGGCCCTTCGCGTTCGGGATCTTGACCTGGTCGAGCATCTCGATCGCGCGCTTCTTGGCGTCCGCGCGGCTCATGCCCCGGCGGACACGGAACTGCTCGGCGATCTGGAACCCGACGGTGAAGACCGGATTCAACGCGGAGAGCGCGTCCTGGAAGATCATCGCGATGCCCTCGCCGCGGATGCGGCGGCGCTCCTCGGCGGACATCTTGAGCATGTCCTTGCCGTGGAAGCGGACCTGGCCCCCGGTGACGAAGCCGGGCGGCGTGTCGAGGATGCCCATGATGGTCTGCGCTGTGACGCTCTTGCCGGAGCCGGACTCGCCGAGCACGGCGAGGGTTTCCCCCGCGTCGACGTGGTACGTGACACCGTTGATGACCTTGGCGACGCCGTCCCGGGTGCGGAACTCCACCCGCAGGTCCTCGACCTCGAGGAGGCGCCCCGAGGGACGACCGGATCCGTCGGCGCCCGTCGCGGACTGCTCGGACACGAGAATGTCGGACATTGAAGAATCTCCCCTAGCGCAGTTTCGGGTCGAGGGCCTCGCGGACCGTCTCGCCGAGCATCACGAAGCTGAGGACGGCGGTGACGAGGAACGCGGCAGGGAAGAAGAGCAGGTAGGGCGAGACCCGGAGGTAGTTCTGCGCCTCACTGATCATGATGCCCCACGAGACCACCGGGGTCTTCAGGCCGATGCCCAGGAAGGACAGCGTGGCCTCCGCGCCGATGAACGACCCGACCAGGATCGTGCCGTAGACGAGCAGCGGGGCGAGGCAGTTGGGCAGCAGGTGCTTGAGGATGATCCGGCCCGTGCCGGCCCCCAGCGCCCGCGCGGCGACGATGTAGTCGGCCTCCTTGGTGGCCAGCACCGAGGAACGCATCAGCCGCATCACGACCGGCCAGCCCAGCACGCTCAGGGACATGATGACCAGGGCCATGATCTGCCACTCGCTGTTGCTCGAGTCCGCCCCGTTGAAGGTGGTGAGAATGACGATCGCGCCGAGCACGAACGGCAGGCCGAAGAAGATGTCGGCGAACCGGGAGAGCAGGGCGTCCACCCAGCCGCCGCGGTAGCCGGCGATGATGCCCAGCGTGCCGCCGATCAGCAGCGTCCCCATCACCGAGAGCAGGGCCACCACGATGGAGGCGCGGGCGCCGTAGATGGTCCGGGCGAAGACGTCCCGGCCCTGCACGTCGTAGCCGAACCAGGCGTCGCCGGACGGCCCGACGCGGCTGTTCGCCAGCGTGCCGTTGACCGCGTCGCCCGAGGTGAACAGCGACGGGAAGGCCGCCATCACCACGAAGACCAGGATGAAGGCCGCGGAGATCCAGAACAGCGGCTTGCGGCGCAGGTCGCGCCAGGCGTCGCCGAGCAGGCCGCGGGGCTTTTCCTTGCGGGCGTTCTCCGGCAGGCCCGCGTTGACGGGGGCGCCGGCCCCCGCCTCGTTGGGGTTGGTCGACGGCGGGGTCGAGACGACCGATGCGGTGCTGGGGTCACTCATAGCGAATCCTCGGGTCCAGGGCGGCGTAGAGCAGGTCCACCAGCAGGTTCATCAAGAGGTAGACCAGCACCAGGACCACCACGATGGAGACGACCGTAGAGCTCTGCTTGGTCACGATCGCCCGGAGCGCCTCGCTGCCGATGCCGTTGATGCCGAAGATTCCCTCGGTGATGATCGCGCCACCCATGAGCGCGCCGAGGTCGGTGCCGAGCAGGGTGACCACCGGGATGAGCGAGTTGCGCAGCAGGTGGACGCCGACGACCCGCCGCATCGGCAGGCCCTTCGCGATGGCCGTGCGGACGTAGTCGGCGCGCCGGTTCTCCGCGATGCTCGTGCGCGTCACCCGGGCGACGTACGCCATGGACGCGCTGCCGAGGACGAAGCCCGGGATGATCAGTTCCGTGAACCGCATCTCGCTGGAGACCGTCGGCTTGACGATCTGCAACTGCACGCCGAACAGCCACTGGAGCACGAAGCCGACGACGAAGACCGGCAGCGCGATCAGGAACAGCGTCGAGACGAGGACCAGGTTGTCGAGGAAGCCGTTGCGCCGCAGGCCGGTCAGGACGCCGGCGGTCAGCCCGATGATCGCCTCGATCGACAGGGCCACCACGGCGAGCTTCAGCGTGTTCGGGTACGCCGTCGCGATGATGTCGCTGACCGCGCGGTTGTTGAACGTGGTGCCGAAGTCCCCCTGGAACAGGTTCTTCATGTAGGTGGCGTACTGCACCCAGATCGGCTGATCGAGCTGGTACTTCTCGGTCATCATGTTGATGTACACGTCCGGGCACCGGCGGTCGCCGCACTTGCCGGCGAACGGGTCACCCGGCACGGACCAGACGAGCCAGTAGATCAGGAACGTCGTACCGATGAAGACCGGGACGAGTTGCAGTAGCCGTCTCAACAGATAACGGCCCATGGGGTGGACCTCCAGACAGGGGGGCGTCGGGCGACCGGCGCGGGGGCGTCAACGTAGCGAGGGCTTTGGTACACCTCTCGCGGAACGGCCCCGGGCCGGACCCACCGGTAGGTGAGCCCGACCCGGGGTCAGACCGTTCGGATCAGAGCTCGACCGAGGTGATGTCGAGCTCGCCGACGTTGGTCAGCTCCATCTTCTTGATCTTCGTCGAGTAGCCGGACTGCTGGCCACCGAAGTAGATCGGGACGGACGGCACATCCTGGTCGATCAGCTTGACGGCCTCGGCGAACTTGGCGTGCGAGGCGTCGAGGCTGGGAGCACCGCTGGCCTCCTTGGCCAGGGCGTCGACCTGCGGGTTGCTGTACAGACCGTCGTTCGAGGAACCACCGGTCACGTAGAGCGGGTTGACCCAGTTCTCCACGTCCGGGTAGTCCTGCTGCCAGCCGGCGCGGTACATGCCCTTCATCTTGTGGGCGTTGATGTTCTGGCGGAACACCGCGAAGGTCGGCACACCCTCGGCGACGGCGTCGATGCCGAGGTTGGTCTTGATCTGCTGCGCGACGGCCTCCATCCACTCCTTGTGGCTGGCGTCCGCGTTGTAGTAGAGGGACAGCTTGCCGGTGAAGCCGCCCGCCTCGGCGAGGAGCTTCTTGGCCTCCTCGACGTTGAACTGGCAGGCGGTGCAGTTGCCCGGCTGCGCGCCCGGGGTCAGCGGATTGGCCCAGCTGTCGGCCGGCTTCCGGTTACCGAAGAAGATCTTGTCGGTGATCTCCTGCCGGTTGATCGACATCGAGATCGCGCGACGCAGCTTCGGGTTGGTGAAGCGCTTGTCGTAGATCGGGAAGGCGATGATGCCGGTCGACGGGGTGGTCGACGCGACGGCGCGCTCGCCCAGGTCCGTCTTCCACTTGTCACCCGCCAGGGCGGAGACCGGAACCTGCTGCTGGAAGTCCAGGTTGCCCGAGACCAGGTCGCTGTAGGCGGCGTTGTCGTCCTGGTAGATCTTGACGGTGACGTCCTTGATCTTCATCTTGTCGCGCAGCTGGTAGTCGTCGAAACGAGTCAGCTTGATGGCGACGTTGTTCTCCCAGGAGACGAACTTCACCGGGCCGTTACCGATCGGCTTCTTGCCGAACTCCTCGGCGCTCTGGGTGAAGAACGCGTCCGGCAGCGGCATGAAGGTGCTGTAGCCGAGCTTGGTGGGGAACACCGCGGTCGGCGCCGCCAGGGTGACCTCGAAGCTCCAGTCGTCGAGGACCTTGAGGCCCTTCATGGTCTTCTGCGCCGGCTCCGGGGCCTTCTGCGGGCCGTCCGGGCCGTCCGGGTCGACCGTGTTCACCTCGGAGAAGCCGTCGATGTCGGCGAAGAAGCTGGAGTTCTGCGCGCCGTTCGGCCCGTAGGCGCCCCAGTTCCAGGCGTCCACGAAGTTCTTGGCCTTGACGGGGGTGCCGTCGTGGAACTTCGTGTTCTGCTTGATCTTGATCGTGTAGACCTTGGAGTCGGTCGTCTCGATCGACTCGGCGACGGCGTTCTGCGGAGCACCACCGTTGTTGGGGTACTCGACCAGGCCGGTCCACATCCAGTCGATGATCTTGCCACCGTTGGTCTCGGTGGTGCTCGCCGGGATCAGCGGGTTCTCCGGCTCGCCACCGTCGATGACGATGGCGCCGTCCGTGCTGTTGCCGGTGTCGTCGCTGCCACTGTCGCTGCTCGAGCAGCCGGACGCGACGAGCGCGAACGCCGCGCCCACCGCGATCGCGCCGCTCGCCCGCTTCGAGACTCTCATTCCGAGGGGCCTCCTCTTTCTAACCAGGTTCGTCGTCGTTCGACGTGTTGGGGTGACGCCGCCGGTGGCCTCGACCACCGACCACCGGTCCACCGCAGAGAAATCGGGACACCCCTGATGTACCGATCCGCCGGGCTGCCGCACCGTCCGGGCTCGCCACCACGCAGGACTCGACGACCACGAAGCGTGACCTCTCGGTCAGATCCATGGTCGTGGAACCGTACGGATGCCTCACGCCGGGAGTGAGGTGCTGCAACTGTGACACCTACCGGCCCGTTGCGTGAAGGTGCCGTTATCAAGCCGTTAGTTGCCCGCAGTGCTGCCGATACTGAAAAAAGATCATGAAGCGGACCGGCCGAGCCACACTGAGCAGGCAGGGCGTCACACTGAGCGCAGCCAGACGCGGAGCATAGCCTCGACTCCGTGAGCTTTCCCGCTTCCGCGCCGGCGCTCGCCGGCATCCGCCGCGCGCTGGCAGTCTTCGCCCATCCGGATGATGTCGAATTCGGCTGTGCGGGCACCATAGCCGGCTGGGTGGACGAGGGGGTGGAGGTGGCCTACCTCATCGTCACGCACGGTGAGGCCGGCGGGTTCGACGACACCCCCCGCGCGGAACTGACCCGGCTGCGCGAGGAGGAGCAGCGGGCCGCCGCGGCCGCCGTGGGCGTGCGTCGCGTCGAGTTCCTCGACGGGTACGCCGACGGCACGCTCGCCCCGACCCCGGCCCTACGCCGCGACATCACCGCGACGATCCGGCGGTTCCGCCCGGACCGCGTGCTCACCAACTCCCCGCTGCGCCGCTGGGAGCACCTCGCCGGCCCCAGCCACCCCGACCACCTGGCGGTCGGCGAGGCCACCACCTGCGCGATCTACCCCGACGCGCGCAACCGGTTCGCGTACCCGGAGCTGCTGGCGGCCGGGCTGGAGCCGTGGGTGGTCCGGGAGGTCTGGTACGCCGGCGGCCCGGCGCCGGACCACGTCGTGGACGTCACCGACCGGTACGACCGCAAGATCGCCGCGATGCGGGCGCACCGGTCGCAGACCGGTCACCTCGACGTGGAGACGTGGGTGCGGGACCGGCTCACGACGGTGGCGGACAACGCCGGGCTGCCACCGGGCCGGCTGGCGGAGGCGTTCACCGTGCTGCGGACGGAGTGACCGCCCGGCCGGCGTCACACCAGGCGCCGGTCCGCGGCCCAGCGGGACAGCTCGTACCGGTTGGACATCTGGAGCTTGCGCAGCACGTTCGACACGTGCGTCTCGACCGTCTTGATCGAGATGTAGAGCTCCTTGGCGATCTCCTTGTACGCGTACCCCCGGGCGAGCAGCCGGAGCACCTCGCGCTCCCGGTTGGTCAGCTGGTCCAGCTCCGGGTCGGCCACCGGCACGTCCGGCCGGGCCGCGAACGCGTCCAGCACGAACCCGGCCAGCCGGGGGCTGAACACCGCGTCCCCCTCGGCAACCCGGCGGACCGCCGCGGCCAGCTCGTCCGGGGAGATCGTCTTGGTGACGTAGCCCCGGGCCCCGGCCCGGATCAGGCCGATCACGTCCTCGGCCGCGTCGGAGACGCTCAGCGCCAAAAACCGCACCTGCGGGTGGGTACGCCGCATCGCGTCCAGCACCGCCCGGCCGCCGCCGTCGGGCATGTGCACGTCCAGCAGCACCACGTCGGGCAGGGTCGCGGCGATCCGGCTGACCGCCTCCGCGACCGTCCCGGACTCGCCGACCACCTCGACGTGCGCCCCCAGTTCCGCACGGACCCCCGCGCGGAACATGGCGTGGTCGTCGACGAGGAAAACGCGCAGCCGCTCGGGGCGGTCGCCCACGTCCCCGACCGGCCCGGTCGCCTGTTCAGCCATGGTCATCTGTCCCTTTCCGCCGTGGCCTGGTCCCGGGAGATCGGCAGCATCAAGCGGACCTCGGTCCCCTCCCCCGGCTCGGAGCGGATCTCCGCCCGGCCGCCGTGCCGCTTCATCCGGCCGATGATCGAGCCCCGGACGCCGTGCCGGTGATCCCCCACCGTATCCGGGTCGAAGCCCTTGCCCCGGTCCCGGACGAACGCGCTGACCTGATCCGGCTCCACCTCGGCGTACAGGGAGACGGTCCGCACCCCGGCGTGCCGGGCGGCGTTCACCAGCGCCTCCCGGGCCGCGGCGACCAGCGCCCCGACCCGCTCGTCGGTCTCCCGGTCGCCCACCACCACCGCCTCCACGGTGATCGCGAAGGTGTCCTCCACCTCGGCCGCGGCCTGCTCCAGCGCCGCGGCGAAGCGCTCGTTGGGCGAGGCGGTGGGCTTGTAGAGCCAGTTGCGCAGGGAGCGCTCCTGCCCCCGGGCCAGCCGCTGCACGGTCGAGACGTCGGCGGCGTTGCGCTGGATCAGGGCGAGGGTGTGCAGCACCTGGTCGTGCACCATGGCGGCCAGTTCCGCCCGCTCCTGCTCCCGGATCCGCCCCTCCCGCTCCGAGCGGAGCTGGTTGTACGTCCGCCACAGCACCGGCGCGGCCACCACCCCCACGCCGGCCAGCCCGACCAGCGCGAAGATGACGCCGTTGACCACGGCGTCGAAGTTCTGCACCGGCGAGTAGACCGCCGCGACCCCGATGATGCCGACCGCGACCAGTACGCCGCCGCCGATGAACCGCAGCACGAACGCGCGCCGGTCACTCTCCTCCACCACCGCGCCCAGCCAGGGCACCGGCAGCGACTCGCCCCACCGGCGGCGGCGCTCCGGCGCGGACTGGTGCCAGATCACGCCGGCGCCCACCGCGATGATCGCGACCAGCCAGCCGGCGGTGCCCGCCGCGCCGACCGAGTCGAAGACCATCATCTGGATCGCGAGCACCACGAGCCCGATCGCCACGAACGGCAGCAGCTGCGCGGGGTCCCGCCGGGCCGGTGCGGTGTTGTCGCCCGGGCGTAGTGGGACCACCGCCCAGAAGGCGGCGTAGAGCAGCAGGCCGAGCCCGCTCAGGCCCATGAGCACCAGGAACGCGACCCGCACCCGGACCACCGAGATGCCGAGGTGCTCGGCGATGCCGGCGGCGACCCCGGCGGCCATCCGGTGCTCGGGTGCCCGGTAGAGGCGCGGTGGCTGGGTTGCGGTGGTGATCGGAGGCTCCCTGGTCGGGGCGGGCGGGGGCGGTCGCCGGACGGTCGGCGCCGCTCCGATCGTCACACGCGGCGACCGCCGGGGACCACGGGGACGCCCCCGACATTCCAGGCCCGCGGATCTCAGGGTGGGGTCAGGGTCGGCTCCTGAGGCCGCCGGCCGGTCCGGGCGAGCAGGATCGAGGCATGACCGAGGAAGCTGCCCCGTCGCCCCGCCCCGGGGCGGCCCAACCGGGCGGACCGCCGCCGCCCCCGCCGGCCGGACCGGCGCCCACCACGCCCGCCGGCTGGACCGCGCCGACCACCTTCGGGCCGACGTCTGCCGGACCCGAGGCGCCCGCCGGCCCGGGAGCGCCCGCCGGCGCAGGCTCCGGCGGGACCGCGCCGCCAGCCGTTGGGTACGCGGCCCCGCCGCCCCCCGGCGGATCGGCGTTCACCTCCCGGTACGGGCTGGTCCGGCCCCGCGACGGCCGCTACCTGGCCGGCGTCTGCGCGGCGATCGGCCGCGCCACGAACACCGACCCGGTGCTCTGGCGGGTGCTGCTGGCCGTGCTCGGCTTCTTCGGCGGCATCGGCATCCTCGTGTACGTCACGGCCTGGCTGATCATCCCGGGTGAGGGCGACACCGCCTCCCCGGTCGAGTCGATGCTCGGCCGCGGGCGCTCCAGCATGTCGCCGGTGACCGTGATCGTGCTGAGCATCCTCGTCGCGGTGAGCTTCGGGTACATCGTCACGGACGCCTTCCGGGCCGTGCTGCTCGGCGCGGCCATCCTGGTCGGCGGCGCGCTGCTGCTCAACCGCGACCAGGGCGCGGCCGCGCGTGCCGCCCAGACCCACCCGGGGCCCGTCCCCGGCCCAGGCGTGCCGCCGGCCACCCCGCCGGGCCCGGTGCCGCCGGTGAGCTGGCCGGCGCCCGGAGTCTTCACCCCGCCCGCCGGCGCGTCCCCGGTGTACGGGCAGCCGTCGGCCCCCTCGGCCGCCGGGCAGCCGGCTGGTTCCCCTGGGCGCCCCTCGAACGTCCCGGTCTCCGGGCAGCCCGCCGCCACCTGGGCGGCCCCACCGGCCCGGCCCCCGGCCGAGCCGACCGCCGAACTGCCACCCTGGCCGCCCGCGCCGGCGGCGGGCCCGTCGACCGGTACCCTCCCCCCGGTCGGCGGGCCGGTCGGGGCCTACCCGCCCTCCTCGCCGGCCGGCTACCGGCCCCCGTTCGCCCCGCACGGCCCGTACGCCACGAGGCCGCAGCCGGCCCCTCCGCCGCCCGCACCGGCGAAGCCGCCGAAGCGGCCCCGGGAACGCTCCCCGCTGGGCGCCGTGACGTTCTCGCTGATCTTCCTGGCGTTGGGCGTGGTCGGCATGCTCGACCTGTTGGACGTCATCCACGTCGGGGCGGCGGCGTACTTCGCGGCGGCCCTGGCCACCATCGGCCTCGGCCTGCTCGTCGGGGCGTGGTTCGGCCGGGCCCGGTGGCTGATCGCGCTCGGGCTGGTCACCGCGGCGGCGCTCGGCGTGGCGACCGTGGCCGAGTCCTACGACCGGATCCGGGGCGTGGACGGGGACGTGACCTGGGCGCCCACCGACCACCGCGACCTCGCCGACCGCTACGAGAACAACTTCGGCAACGCCGTCCTCGACCTGCGCGCGATCGACTTCGACAAGCGGGAGACCAACGTCACCGTCGCGATCAGCTTCGGGGAGGCGACCGTGGTGGTGCCGCCCAGCGTCGACGTGACCACGATCGCCGACGTGAACGCCGGGGACGCCACGGTCTTCGGCAAGCGGTCGAGCGAGCTGGACGGCCGGCTCCGGGAGAGCGTCGACCTCGGTCCGGACGGCCCCGGCGGAGGGAAGCTGCGGCTCTACATCCACGTCAACGCCGGCAACCTGGAGGTGACCCGGTGAAGGCGCACCGCACCGATCTCGTCTCGCTCGTCTTCGCCCTGCTCTTCCTCGGCCTGGCCGCCTGGTGGCTGTCCGCCCAACTGCTCGGCCTGGCCCTGCCGCCGGTCGGCTGGTTCCTGGCCGGCGGGCTGATCCTGATCGGCATGCTGGGCCTCGTCGGGGCGCTGCGTGCAGGCCGGGGTGACCGGCGGACCGCCGCAGGGCCGGACGCGACCGACGCTCCGGCGACGGATGCCGCGCCGGGTGCGCGGGACGTGGACGCCGCCCTCACGGAGCCGGGCGGCGCGCCCGTGACCGACGCCGGCCCGGCGCCCGCCGACGAGTGGCCGACCACCGCGGCCGCCGACGCCGGGACGACC
Source organism: Micromonospora sp. NPDC048830 (assembly GCF_043198215.1). NCBI lineage: Bacteria > Bacillati > Actinomycetota > Actinomycetes > Micromonosporales > Micromonosporaceae > Micromonospora > Micromonospora sp. NPDC048830. The sequence goes on along the minus strand of NZ_JBICUP010000002.1, from coordinate 160,721 downwards.
GCCGTCGAGGACCGCCCGGCGGACGACGGGTACGGGCCGGCGGGCTGGTCCCCGACGGACCCGCTCGACGCCGACCCGTCCGCGCCCGGTGGGCGGGCGGCGGCCGGGCCGGACCGGGCGGACGGCTGACCACGGCGGTGCGACTCGGCGGTACGACCCCGTGGCGGTGCGACCCGCGGCGGTGCGATCGGCGGCGGGGGACGCATATGCTGGCCGGTGGGGTTCTCGCCTCCGCCGGCCGGCCCGCGCCGCCGGGCCTCGTTCGCGGCGAACCGCCGGGTCGCCGCGGATCGCCCGTGGCCGAGCCGCCGGGTCGCGGGCCTCGTCCGCGGTCCGGCCGACCAGGTTGCTGTGGCGGTCCCGCCGCGTATGTCGTCTCTACCCGTCAGGAGCCCGTCCGACATGACCCAGTCCCCCGCCGTGCCCGCCGCCGGCCGGTCCGGTCCGGTCCGCATCGGCGAGCGCGCCGCCCGTACCCTCGTCAGCGAGTTGGCCCGGCGCAACGACCCCAAGCCCGCACTGCTGGTCGGTGCGGCCCCGGAGTCCGCGGTGCTGGCCGCGGCGATCGACGCCCTACTGCCCGGCGACACCCTCACCGTCGTGCCCGCCGCGACGGCCGGGCCGGCCGCGCTGCGCGAGCACGTGACGGCCCACGGCCGCTGGGTCGCCGACCGGGTACGGGTGGTGGACTCCCTCGCCGAGGCCGACACCGCCGAGGTGGTGATCGCCGCCGAGGCGCTCACCGGCACCGTCGACGAGACCCGGACGACCATCGACGGTCTGGGCAAGTACCTTGCCGACGGCGCGGTGCTGAGCGTGGCCGCGCCCGCAACCCCCGGCCGCACCGCCGGCGCCTCCGCCGAACTGGAGCGGCAGGCGGCACTGCACGGCGTCGGCTCCGACCTGGTGCTGCGCAACGCCCCGCCGGTGCGGGTGCACCGGCTGCGGTTCACCCCGGCCAGCCCGGCGCTGGCGGCCCGGCTCGCCCCCGCGTACCGCCCGTCCAGCGTCCCGCTGACCCGGAGCATGCACATCGACTCCAACGGCGTGGCCGCGGCGGGGATCGCCCTCGGCCTGGCCGCGCTGGCCCGGGTCGCCCGACCGAAGTCCCGCCTCTGGCTGCTCCCGGCGCTGGCCGCCGCCCCGGTGGCCGCGTTCTTCCGGGACCCGGAGCGGGACGTGCCGGAGGACCCGTCGGCCGTGGTGGCCGCCGCCGACGGGCAGGTGCTGTCGGTGCAGCGGCTGCACGACGAGCGCTTCGGCGACGGCGAGTGGCTGCGGGTCGCCGTCTTCCTGTCGGTGCTGGACGTGCACGTCAACCGGTCCCCGGTGGCGGGCAAGGTGGTGGACTACTTCGTCGCCGACGGCGGGTTCGTCAACGCGATGAAGCCGGACGCCGAGCACAACGTGGCGGCGTACACGGTGGTCGACACCGAGCACGGGACGGTCGTCGTCGCGCAGCGTACCGGGCTGATCGCCCGGCGGATCGTGCAGCGCGCCCCCATCGGCGCGCTGCTGACCAAGGGCGAGCGCTTCGGGCTGATCCGGTTCGGCTCGCGTACCGATGTCTACCTGCCGGCGCACGCGGCCGAGCCGCTGGTCGGGCCGGGTGACAAGGTCGCCGGCGGCGCCACGGTCATCGCCCGCTGGCGCTGAGCGCAACACACGAGGAAGGGGCGCCGCTGCTCTCAGCGGCGCCCCTTCTGCTTCGTCGGGCCGGTCAGGCGGTGCGGCGCTGGTGCAGCCACAGCAGCGGGCCGCTGACCAGGTATCCCACCACGACCAGGGCGAAGGTGAGCCGGATGTCGACGAGCGCGCCGATCACCGGAGCCAGCCAGAGCCACGGCGGCAGCTTCACCAGCCGGGCCAGCTTGGCGTACGGGAAGCTGCTGACCATGGCGAACGCCAGCAGCGCCACCCCGGCGATCTGCACCATGCCCGGCAGCGGCAGCCCGAGCGCGACCGTCAGGGCCAGCACGGCCGCGGCCATGGTGGTCGGCACGCCGCAGAAGAAGCGGCCGTCCTTCGGCGAGACGTTGAACCGGGCGAGCCGGATCGCGGCGCAGGCGGCGACCAGCGCGGCGGCGACCGCGGCGGCGGCGGGCGGGGCCGACCCGGCGAGCGAGGCGTACACCACCACCGGGGCGGCGAGGCCGAACGAGCACATGTCGGCCAACGAGTCCATCTGGGCGCCGAACGGGCTGGCGACCCCGAGCTTGCGGGCGAGCGCCCCGTCGAGCCCGTCGAACGCCACGCAGGCGATCAGGAGGAGCGCGCCGAGCCGCACGTCGCCCCGCATGGCCACGAAGATCGCGTTGATGCCGAGCATCAGGCTGGCCAGGGTGCAGGCGTTGACCAGGGCGAACTTCGCCCGGCGGGCCGCGGTGCGCTCGCCGGGCAGCAGCGGGATCGCCATCGAGGACGAGTCGTCGTCGACCGCGGAACTGGGGGCGAGGGCCGGGCTGACCGGCACGATCGCCTCGACGTCGGTGCGCTCGTACCGGTCGAGGCCGTACCGGCGACGCTGCCGGTCGAGGTAGCGGTGCTCGGGCGAGGCCAGGTCGGCGGCCGGGGCGGCGACGCCGTCCCGGCGTCCCACCCGGACAAGCAGCACCTGGCGCGCGAACGTGCTGCTGCGGCGCAGCCGGCCCGCCCAGCGACGCCCTGCGGGGCGCGGACTGTCAGTCGTACGACGCCGGCGCCATGGGGCTCTCGGCACGTTTCCTCCATCACCGGATCGGCTGGCCGCCTCGGGGGCGGACGTCCGGCTGTCTCGTGCCGGACCGCTGCTGGCCCGGCAGCCGTTCAAGCGGAGTACACCATTGCACAGGGGGGTGGGGCTTGGCGATAGCTGCCGGCGGCCTTACGTCTCCGTCAACCGCGCGAACCGCCTCTTCATTCCCATCTCGGGCCTCATCGCCCGTTTCTCCATCAACCCCGTCCCCAGCGTACCGGAGCGGACCGGTGCCGACCGAACCCGCGCCGGCTATCCGACCCGACGTCCGGTTGCCAGCGCGACGACCTCGGTGACCCGCAGCCCGCCGAGCTGCTCGGGACTGAACCAGGCGGCGTCGGCCGTCGAACCGCCGGCCAGCTCGGTGACCCGGGCCTCGGTCGGCTCGTCCACCCGCACCCGGTAGATCACCCGGACTCCGTGCCAGTCCAGCGGCCGACCCTCCGGACCCAGCGCGGCCGGATTGTGCAGATTGTGCACGGCGATCAGCTCCAACACCCGGCCGAGCTGGCCGCCCTCCTCGACCAGCTCGCGGAGCAGGCCGGCCGCCGGCTGCTCGCCGTGGTCGGTGCCGCCGCCGGGCAGGTGCCACAGCCCGGCGCCCGGGTAGCCCTCCGCGATCTTCGTGAGCAGCACCCGCCCGACCGGGTCGGTGACCAGCCCGTACGCCGCGAAGCGCACCCGCCGGTCGGCCGGGGACGGCGGCAGCGGCGCGCGGGGGACGGCGCGGGGCGCGGCGGGCCGCACCGGGACGACCGGCAACCCCAGGGCCTCGGCGGTGAACGGCAGGAGCGGCAGTGCGGCGGCCTCCTCGGGAGTCGCCCAGCGCGCCAGGTCGGCACCGCCGGCCCGGTCGCGGAGCGGCTCGCCGGCCCGGTCGCGCCCGCCGGCCTCGCCGGTGCCGGCGCTGCCGGCCTCGCCGGGCAGGCTGGCGTCGGTTGGCGCGACGGTGAAGACGATCCGGTCGGTGTGCAGCGAGACGCCCTCCTGGGGCAACGAGATGGCGTCCGCGACGGCGGCGACCAGGCCGGTCACCGTGACGGCGCGCCCGGTCTCCTCGGCGAACCCCCGCACCACGCCCGCCTCCGGGTGCTCCGCGTGCGCCAGGCCGCTGCCGGGCAGCCGCCACACCCCCGGGAAGTCGGCCCGGGCCGACTCCCGCACGAGCAGCACCCGCCCGGCGCCGTCCCGGCAGATCCCGTACGCCCCGACCCGCCGCCGCTGCTCCACCCGCACCCTCTTTTCCGCCCGCACACCCCGTCGATCATGAGGTTAGCGGGCACCAGGACCGGCGCGTCGTGCCGTCAACCTCATGATCAACGAAAGGCGGGACCGGGGCGGGTCAGGTGAGGCGGGCGGCCTGGACGGCCTCCGCCGTGACCTCCGTGAGGCGGTCGGTGGGCAGGGCGCCCAGCTCCTCGCGGGCGAACCAGCGGGCCTCGCAGGTGGAGCCGCCGACGTCCGACACGGTCGGCGGGGCGGGCTGGTCGACCACCACCCGGTAGAAGGCGCGTACGCCGTGCCAGTCGATCGGGTAGCCCTCCGGACCGAGCGAGGCGGCGTCCCGGTGGCTGGCCACGCCCAGCAGCTCGACCAGGCGACCCCGCTGGCCGGTCTCCTCGACCAGTTCCCGGATCAGCGCCGCGCCCGGCTGCTCCCCGTAGTCGGTGCCGCCGCCCGGCAGGTGCCAGCGGCCCGCGCCCGGGTACCCGTCGGCGACCCGGGTGAGCAGCACCCGCCCGTCCGGGTCGGTGGCCACCGCGTACGCGGCGAAGCGCTGGGCCCGGTGCAGCCCGTCCGGGCCGGGGACCGCGTAGAACGAGGGGAACTCGGGCACCTCGTCGGGCACCACGTCGGCCGACGAGGCGGGCAGCCCGAGGGCCCGCGCGGTGAACGAGCGCAGCGGCAGCTCGCGGGCCTCCGCCAGGGTGAACCAGCGGGCCAGGTCGGTCGGGCGGTCGACCCGGTCGACCAGCGTGCCGCCGCGCACCGAGACCTTGTAGATCAGCCGGTCGGTGTGGATGGTGATGCCCCGCTCCGGCAGCGCCCGCATGTCGGCCAGCACGTCGTCCAGGCCGGAGACGGCCACCGAGAGCCCCGTCTCGGCGGCGGTCTCCCGGACGACGGTGTGGTTCGGGTCCTCGCCGTGGTCGACGGCCCCGCCGGGCAGCGACCATGTGCCCGGGGTGCCGGAGCGCCCCGACGCGCGTACCAACAACACTCGGCCGGCCGAATCAGCACAAACTGCGTATGCCGCGATCCTGCGGAGCGGCTCCAGCATGGTGGTCACGGGAGAAAATTCTCCCCCGCGGCCGTTTCCTCCATCGAAAAGTGTCAGATTCCTGACCCAATGCTGGATCATCAGGGGTCGATCAGGGTAGGGATCCGGGCGGTCACCGAGGACGTGGCGGCGCCGCGCGCGGAGCGTGGAGTCATGACCTCGACCCAGAGCCACCAGGCCCCGTACAAGCAGCTCCGTCGCCCCACCACCGACCGGATGGTCGCGGGGGTGGCCAGCGGCCTCGGCCGCTACTTCGTCGTCGATCCCACCCTGGTCCGGGTGCTCTTCGCCGTCGCGACGCTGGTCACCGGCGGGTTCGCCGCGCTCGCGTACCCGATCATGTGGTTCCTGATGCCGGAGGAGCCGGCCGGCGCCCCGGCCTGGCCGCACCCGACGGGCCCCGCGACGCGGTCCACGGGTTATGCCCCGCAGCCGGCCCACCCGTCGGCCGCGCCGACGACGCCGGCCCCGCCGCACAACGCCGGCTCCGAGGCGCCCACCACGCCGCTCGCCCCGCCGGTGCCGCCGACCGCGCCCACCTCCGGGCCGGTGCCGCCGACCGCCGGTTGAGGCGGTCGGGGCGGCGTCACTCCCACTCGATGGTGCCCGGCGGCTTGCTGGTGACGTCCAGGACCACCCGGTTCACCTCGGCCACCTCGTTGGTGATCCGGGTGGAGATCCTGGCCACCACCTCGTACGGCAGCCGGGACCAGTCGGCGGTCATCGCGTCCTCGCTGGAGACCGGGCGCAGCACCACCGGGTGGCCGTAGGTGCGCCCGTCGCCCTGCACGCCCACGCTGCGTACGTCCGCCAGGAGCACCACCGGGAACTGCCAGACGCCCCGGTCCAGGCCGGCGGCGCTCAACTCGTCCCGGGCGATCAGGTCGGCCTTGCGGAGCACGTCGAGCCGCTCCCGATCGACCGCGCCGATGATCCGGATGGCCAGGCCGGGGCCCGGGAACGGGTGCCGCCAGACCATCGCCTCGGGCAGGCCCAGCTCCAGGCCGAGCGTGCGGACCTCGTCCTTGAACAGCGTGCGCAGCGGCTCGACCAGGGCGAACTTCAGATCCTCGGGCAGACCGCCGACGTTGTGGTGGCTCTTGATGTTGGCGGTGCCGGTGCCGCCGCCGGACTCCACCACGTCCGGGTAGAGGGTGCCCTGCACCAGGAACTCGACGTCGCCGTGCGAGGCGATCTCCCGGGCGGCGGCCTCGAAGACCCGGATGAACTCCCGGCCGATGATCTTGCGCTTCTGCTCCGGGTCGGTCACCCCGGCCAGGGCGCCGAGGAAGCGCTCCTGCGCGTCGACCACCTTGAGCTTGATGCCGGTGGCGGCGACGTAGTCCTTCTCCACCTGCTCGGCCTCGCCGGCCCGCAGCAGGCCGTGGTCGACGAAGACGCAGGTGAGCTGGTCCCCCACCGCCTTGTGCACCAGCGCGGCGGCGACCGCGGAGTCCACCCCGCCGCTCAGGCCGCAGATGACCTCCTTGTCGCCCACCTGCTCGCGGATGCGGGCCACCTGCTCGTCGATGATGTTCTCGGGCGTCCAGGTCGGCTCGATGCCGGCGATGTCGTACAGGAACCGGGTGAGCATCTCCTGCCCGTGCGCGGTGTGCCCGACCTCGGGGTGGAACTGCACCCCGGCCCGGCGGCCCGCCAGATCCTCGAACGCGGCGACCGGAGCGCCGGCCGACTCCGCGGTGACGGTGAAGCCGGCGGGCGCCTCGGTGACGCAGTCGCCGTGGCTCATCCAGACCGGCAGATCCGCCGGAAGGTCGCGGAGCAGCACACCCGGGTCGAGCAGACGGGGGCGCAGCGGGGTGCCGCCGTACTCACGGTTACCGGTGCGGGCGACCGTGCCGCCGAGCGCCTGGGCCATCGCCTGGAAGCCGTAGCAGATGCCGAAGACCGGCACCCCCGCGGTGAACATCCCGGCGTCGACCTGCGGGGCGCCCGGGGCGTAGACGCTGGCCGGGCCGCCGGAGAGGATGATCGCGGCCGGGTTCTTCGCCAGCATCTCGGCGACGGGCATCGAGTGCGGGACGATCTCCGAGTAGACCCTAGCCTCGCGCACCCGGCGCGCGATGAGCTGGGCGTACTGGGCTCCGAAGTCCACGACGAGGACGGGGCGCGGCGTGCTCATGTGCAGAAAGCCTACCCACCGTCACGCCGACTCCGGGCAGCGCCCGCCGGTCCTGTGACGCGCCACCGGGAGGAGCCGGTGGAAGATGCCTCAGGCGTTGACAGGGGGCCCTTCCTTACCGCAGGGCGGCGGGGGCGTCCGCCGGGACCGCCGGGTGGGCCGGCGGGACCGGGTCGAGGCGGCGGTACGGCTGGCCGAGCGGTGGCCGGAGGTCGGGCTCGCCCCTGTTGGGCCAGAACGACATCGCCCGCTCGGCCTGCGCGGTGATGGTGAGCGACGGGTTCACCCCGAGGTTGGCCGAGACGGCCGCCCCGTCCACCACGTGCAGCCCGGGGTGCCCGTGGACCCGGTGGTACGGGTCGATCACCCCGTCGGCCGGGGTGACGCCGATCACCGCGCCGCCGAGGATGTGCGCGGTCATCGGGATGTCGAACGGCTCGGTGAGCGAGCCGCCGGGAATGCCGCCGATCTCCTCGGCCAGCAGCCGGGCGGCCTGGTTGCCGGCGGGGATCCAGGTCGGGTTGGGCGCGCCGTGGCCCGGGGCGGCGGCCAGCCGCCGGCCGAACAGGCCGCGCCGCCAGCGCGTGGTCAGCGAGTTGTCCGCCGACTGCATGACCAGGGCGACGACCGTGCGCCGCGACCAGTCGCGCACGGTCAGCATCCGGGCGGCCACCCCGGGCTGCCGCAGCAGCGTGGCCACCCAGCGGCGAACCCGGTGCGGGCCGCCGTCGACCAGCAGGGACTGGAGCACCCCCATGGCGTTGGAGCCCCGGCCGTAGCGCACCGGCTCGATGTGCGTCTGCGGGTCCGGGTGGAACGAGCTGGTGATCGCCACCCCCGCGGTGAAGTCCATCCCCTCGGCGCGGGCACGCCGCCGCGTGACGGACGCCCCGAGGATCGCCTCGGAGTTCGTCCGGGTCAGCTCGCCGAGCCGGGGCGACAGGTGGGGCAGCGCGCCGGCGGCCCGCATCCGGTGCAGCAGCCGCTGGGTGCCCAGCGCCCCGGCGGCGAGGACCACCTGGTCGGCGTGGAACACCCGGCAGCGGCGCAGCCAGGCCCCGGTGCGGACGGTCTCGACCCGGTAGCCGCCGCCGTCCGCGGGGCGCACGGCGGTGACCGTGGTCAGCGGGTGCACGTCCACGCCGAGCCGCTCGGCCAGCCACAGGTAGTTCTTCACCAGCGTGTTCTTCGCCCCGTGCCGGCAGCCGGTCAGGCACGAGCCGCAGTGCGTGCAGCCGGACCGGTCGGGCCCGGCCCCGCCGAAGTACGGGTCGGCGGCCCGCTGTCCCGGCCGGCCGATGTGCACCGCGACGGGCGTGGGGTGGAACGTGTGCCCGACCCCCATCCGCTCGGCCACCGCCCGCATCGCCCGGTCCGCCGGGGTGTGCACCGGGTACGTGGTGACGCCGAGCATCCGTTTCGCCTGGTCGTAGTGCCGCGCCAGCTCGGCCCGCCAGTCGGTGACGTCCCGCCACTGCGGGTCGGCGTAGAACGCGTCGAGGGGCTCGTAGAGCGTGTTCGCGTAGACCAGCGAGCCGCCGCCCACCCCGGCTCCGGACAGCACCAGCACCCCGCCGCCGGCCCGGCGGTCGGCGGCGCGCAGCAGGTCGATCCGTTGCAGCCCGTAGCAGCCGAGCCGCGGCGCCCACAGGAATCGCCGCAGCCGCCACGACGTCTCCGGGAACTCGTCGTCGGCGAAGCGCCGCCCGGCCTCCAGCACGCCGACCGAGTACCCCTTCTCGGCCAGCCGGAGCGCGGTGACGCCGCCGCCGAAACCGGACCCGATGACGAGCACGTCGTACCGCATGGACGCATCATTACCGATGAGTAGCACTCGCGCCACAGCCAGTTCTCGCGGGACCATGCACCCACCGGCCCCGGTGTGACGTCTGGCAGTCCGGCGTCACCGCCGAGCCTGGTGTCGGGGAGGGTGGCAAGCATGGTCGGACAGGCGGGACAGGCGTTCCGGCGGTGGCGGCTCGGGCTGGCCGTCCTCGCGGCGGTCGCCCTGCTGGCGGTCGGCGCCACGGTGGTCGTCCGGCTGGCCGCAGGCCTTGGGCCGCCGCGCGGGCCGGGGACGACCACCACCACCGCCGTCGCGCCCTCGGCGGCCGAACCCAGCCCCACGCCGAGCCCGACGCCCAGCCCCACCCCGCCGCCGGGGGCGGGGATCACCGGCCCGCTCAACCTGCTGCTGGTCGGGGTCGACACCCGGGTCAGCGTGCCCGGCTGGGAACCGCACGGCGACGCCGTACTGGTGGCGCACGTGACGAAGGAGCTGGACCGGGCATACCTGTTCTCGCTTCCCCGCGACCTGCTTGTCGACATCCCGGCGTACCCGGAGTCGGGCTACCGGGGCGGGCGGACCAAGCTCACCCACGCGATGAGCTACGGCAGCCGGGTGCCGGGCAAGCGGCGGCAGCCGAGCACCGCGCAGGGGTACGAGCTGCTGCGCAGCACCGTCAGCGGGTACACCGGGCTGCGGTTCGACGCCGGCGCGGTGGTCACCTTCCAGGGCTTCGACAAGCTGGTGGACGCCGTGGGCGGGATCGACGTCTACATCGACCAGCGGACCCCCTCGCTGCACCGGCGGCCGGACGGCCGGCACCGCGCCCCGGCGCCGGGCGGAGGCGGGTACGTCGGGCCGCAGATGGTCTACGAGAAGGGCGAGCGGCACCTCAACGGCTGGCAGGCGCTGGACTACGCCCGCCAGCGCTACATCCCCGGCGGCGACTACGCGCGGCAGCGCCACCAGCAGCAGCTTCTCCGGGCGCTGCTCCGCAGGATCCAGGCCGAGGACCTGGCCCGGCAGCCGGAGCGGGTCGAGCAGGTCGTCGCCGCGCTCGGCGACACCCTGACGTACGCGGGCGGGCCGCGCGTCGTCGACCTCGCGTACGCCCTCGGCGGGCTGCCGGCCGACCGGCTCGTCCTCGTCGGCCTGCCCGGCGACTCGGTCGGCTCCGGCGGCGGGTACCGGGGCGAGCAGCTCACCCGGGTCGGCCGGGGGTTCCTGACGGCGCTCAGGGCGGGGCGGGCCGACGAGTACCTCGCCGACCACCCGGAACTGGTGGTGAAGAAGTAGGGCCGCCGGTCAGCGGGGCGCGGGGCGGGGTGGTTGCTCGGTGCCGTACAGCCAGGCGTCGAAGAGGGCGGCGAGCTGCCGGCCGGCGACCTGCTCGGCGAGGTCGACGAAGTCGGCCGTGGTGGCGTTGCCGTCGCGCCGGTCGGCCGCCCAGCTCCGCAGGATCTCGAAGAACGCCTTGTCCCCGACCGTGGTGCGCAGGGCGTGCACGGTCATCGCGCCGCGCTGGTACACGGACTGGCTGAACAGGTTCGCCGGCCCCGGCCTGCCGGGCGGGGTCCGCCACACCTGGCTGCCCGAGCCGAGGTACGCGTCGTCGAACGACTGCTGCGCGGTCCGCCCGCCGCGGTGCTCCTCCCAGAGCCACTCCGCGTACGTGGCCAGCCCCTCGTTGAGCCAGATGTCCTGCCACCTGGCCAGGGCCACGCTGTTGCCGAACCACTGGTGGGCCAACTCGTGCGCGACCACTCCGGTGTTCTCGCCCCCACGGAAGAAGTTGGCCGAGTAGACCGGGCGGCTCTGGGTCTCCAGCGCGTACCCGATGCCCGGCTCGGAGACCACCACCCCGCCGTACGCGTCGAACGGGTACGGACCGAAGACGCCCTCCAGGTAGTCCGCCACCTCGACCGTACGGGCGATCGAGGCGTCGGCGGCCCCTTGCGGCAGCTTCGTGGTGACCGCGCTGAACACCGGCCGTCCCTTGTGCTCGCCCCGGGTCACCCGGAACTCCCCGATCGCCACGGTGCTCAGGTAGCTCGCCATCGGCGACCGCTCGGCCCACTTCCAGGTGGTCCAGCCGCCGCTGGTGCTGTTCCCCACGGGCACGCCGTTGCTGACGGCCGTCAGCCCCTTCGGGACGGTGAACTCGAAGTCGTACGCGGCCTTGTCGGAGGGGTGGTCGTTGACCGGGAACCAGGTGCTCGCCGACTCGGGCTGGCCGAGCGCCACGGCGCCGTCGGAGGTGTGCCGGAAGCCGCCCTCGCCGAGGGCCTCGTTGCGCAGCGGCGCCGGCTCGCCGACGTAGCTGATCTCCGCGGTGAAGCCGTTGCCGGAGGTCAGCCCGGAGGCGGGGGTGATCACCAGTTCGTCGCCGGTGCGGCTGTGCCGGGCCGGGGCGCCGTCCACGGTCACCTCGCGCACGCTCAGCCCGGCCAGGTCCAGGTTGAACGAGGACAGGTCGGTGGTGGCGGTCGCCTGCACGGTGGTGGTGCCGGAGAGCCGGTCCCGCGCGGGGTCGTAGCGGACCTTCACGATGTACCGGGTCACGTCGTACCCGCCGTTGCCGTACTTCGGGAAGTAGTCGTCGCCCACCCCCGCGGCCCCGGGCTCGAACTGCCGCACCCGGGTCGGCTGCTCGCTCTCCGCCGGTAGCGGCTCGGTCGGCGTCGATCCGCAGCCGGCCACCGCGAGCGCGGCGGTCAGCAGCAGACCGGTGCCGAGGCGCGCGCCCCGCAGGCTCAGCGTCATACCCGTCGTCCCCTTCCGGCCCCCGGTGCCCGGCCCGCCCGGCCGGCGCCCCGTTCCGCCCGCGGCAGCCTACCGAGCGCGCGCGACGGGAGCACGACGCCGCCGCCCGGCCACCGCGATCTTGCACTCCCACCCCTGACAACCCTGACAAATCGCCCCAACAGCGAGCCCGAGTTGCAAGATCGCGAACAGCGCTTCGGGCAAGATCCGCGCAACTTCAGGGAAACTGTGGCCACAGTGTGCGACGAGGGGACAGTTTCCCCGAAAATGCGACCAAACCGCAGGCTCTTGCCGCCTGACGGCACCACCCACTCCTTCGAAGGCGGCCACTACATCAGCATCGTCGGCTACCACGACGGCGGGAAGACCGTCACCATCGCCGACTCCGCCAACCCCGACCAGGCCTCCTACCAGATGAGCATCGACAACCTCGCCGACTGGATCGCCACCCGCGGCTACAGCGCCACCTCCTGACCCCAGGGTGTTGCGGGGATCGCTAGAACCCGCCCACGGGGACGGGCCCTTCGGCGTACCGGAGAGCTGAAGCGGGTCACGGGAGGGTGGGCGGCGTGTCGGCGGCTAGCCAGGCGTCGAACAGGGCGCCCAGTCGCCGGCCGGACACCCGCTCGGCGAGGGCGACGAAGTCCGCCGTGGTGGCGGTGCCGCCGCGCCGCTCGGCGGTCCAGGCACGCAGGATCCGGAAGAAGGCGTCGTCGCCGACGGTGCGGCGCAGGGCGTGCACGGCCAGCGCGCCCCGCTGGTAGACGGCGGTGCCGAACATCTCCGCCCGGCCCGGGTCCACCGACGGCTCCGACCAGTCCGTCGCGGCGTACCGCAGCTCGAAGCTGCGCTGCGCGGTCGGGCCGCCGTCGTGCTCGGCCCAGAGCCATTCCGCGTACGTCGCGAAGCCCTCGTTGAGCCAGATGTCGCTCCACCGGGCCAGCGAGACGCTGTCGCCGAACCACTGGTGGGCCAGCTCGTGCGCGACCACCCCCGGGTCGGGCCGGCCGGAGCGGAAGAAGCCCGGCCCGTACACCGGCCGGGACTGCGTCTCCAGCGCGTACCCCACGCGCTCGTCGGCGACGGCTATCCCGCCGTACGCCTCGAACGGGTACGGCCCGAACCGCTCGGCGAGGAAGTCGGCGATCTCACCCGTACGGGCCACCGACGCGGCGGCCGGTCCGTCGGCCGGCAGGCTCGCCGCCACGGCGGTCACGATCGGCCTGCCGGCGTGGGTGCCGGTGTCGACCCGGTAGTCACCGATCACCAGGAAACTCAGGTAGCTGGCCATCGGGGCCCGCTCGGCCCAGCGCCACGTCGTCCAGCCGCCGCCGCTGGTACGGCCCAGCGGCACCCCGTTGCTCAGCGCGGCGAGCCCGTCCGGGACGGTCACCTCGACCTCGTAGCCGGCCTTGTCCGAGGGGTGGTCGTTGACGGGGAACCAGGTGGCCGCCGAGTCGGGCTGGCCGAGGGCGATCGCCCCGTCGGGGGTGGCCAGGAACCCGCCGCCGCCCAGCGTGCTCTCGGCGACGGGTCGGGGCACCCCCGCGTACTCCACGTCGACCGTGAACCGGGCCCCCCGGGGCAGGCCCCCCGCCGGGGTGACGACCAGCTCGCGGCCGTCCCGGGCGTGCCGGGCGCGGGCGCCGTCGACGCGTACGGCGGAGACGGTCAGGCCGGCGAGGTCCAGGTTGAACCGGGACAGCCCCTCGGTCGCCGTGGCCGTGACGGTGGCGTGGCCGGTGAGCCGGTCGTCGGCCGGGTCGTAGCGGACCCGCAGCCGGTAGCCGGCCACGTCGTACCCGCCGTTGCCGTAACCGGGGACGTACGGGTCGCCCGCGTCGGCCGCCCCGGCGCGCAGCCCGGACCGGTCGTCGTGCCCGGTGCAGCCGGTGACCAGCAGCGCCAGCGTCAGCAGGACACCGCCCCACCGCCCGCGACCGCCGTTCACCCCGCCGAGCCTAGAACGCGGCGCGCGGGCGCGGACCGGAATCCGCACCCGCGCGCCGAATCAGACCGGGCAGACCGTCAGCGGTCGAGGACCAGGCCGACCTTCTGGAACTCCTTGAGGTCGCGGTAGCCGCACTTGGCCATCGCCCGGCGCAGGCCACCGAAGAGGTTGAGCTGGCCGTCCGGCTCGTCGGCGGGGCCGAAGAGCAGCTGCTCCATCGAGCCCAGCGGGTCGCCGGCCGCCTCGAACGCGCCGCGCGGCAGCGACGGGTGGCTGGCCGCGGAGTGCCACCAGGCACCGCCGGCCGGGGCCTCCTCGCACAGCGACAGCGGCTCGCCGAGCATCACCGCGTCCGCCCCGCAGCCGAGCGCCTTGGCGATGTCGCCGGAGGTCTTGATGTCGCCGTCGGCGATCAGGTGCACGTACCGGCCGCCGGTCTCGTCGAGGTAGTCCCGGCGGGCGGCGGCGGCGTCCGCGATCGCGGTGGCCATCGGCACCCGGATGCCGAGCACCGAGTCGGTCGTCGACCAGTCGTCGCCGCCGATGCCGACGATCACGCCGGCCGCGCCCGTACGCATCAGGTGCAGCGCCGTCTTGTAGTCGGTGCAGCCGCCGACGATGACCGGCAGGTCGAGGTCCGCGATGAACTCCTTGAGGTTCAGCGGCTCCTCGGTGGTGGAGACGTGCTCGGCCGAGACGATGGTGCCCTGGATGACCAGGATGTCCACGCCGGCGTCGAGGATGACCGGGGCCAGCGCCAGGGTGTGCTGCGGGGAGACCCGGACGGCCACGGTCCCGCCGCCGGACCGCAGCTCGCGCACCCGCTCGGCGATCAGGTGCGGGCGGATCGGCTCGGCGTACGCCTGCTGGAGGCGCCGGGTGGTGGGGGCGTCCTCGTCGAGGGCGGCCAGGTCCTCCAGCATCTTGGTCGGGTTCTCGTACCGCGTCCACAGGCCCTCGACGTTGAGCACGCCGAGGCCGCCCAGCTCGCCGAGCCGGATCGCCGACTGCGGGCTCATCGTCGCGTCCGACGGGTGCCCCACGCACGGAATGCCGAACGGGTACGCGTCCAGCTGCCAGGAGGTGGAGACGTCGTCGACGTCGCGGGTGCGGCGACTCGGCACGATGGCGATGTCGTCCAGGTGGTAGCCGCGCTGCGCGGTCTTGCCCAGCCCGATCTCGACCACGTCACGCATGGGGGACTCCAGTTGTCTTGGTGGGGGACGGTCAGCGGGAGTGGTAGTTGGGCGCCTCGACGGTCATCTGGATGTCGTGCGGGTGGCTCTCCTTGAGCCCGGCCGCGGTGATCCGGATGAGCTGGCCGCGGCGGTGCAGCTCGGGGATGCTCTCCGCGCCGACGTACCCCATCGCGGCCCGCAGCCCACCGGTGAGCTGGTGGGCGACCTGGGCGAGCGGGCCCCGGTACGGCACCTGACCCTCGACGCCCTCGGGGACCAGCTTGTCCTCGGCGAGCACGTCCTGCTGGAAGTAGCGGTCCTTCGAGTACGACTTGCCCTGGCCCCGGGATTGCATCGCGCCGAGCGAGCCCATGCCCCGGTACGCCTTGTACTGCTTGCCGTTGATGAAGATCAGCTCGCCGGGGCTCTCCTCGCAGCCGGCGAGCAGGCTGCCCAGCATCACGGTGTCCGCGCCGGCCACGAGGGCCTTGGCGATGTCGCCCGAGTACTGGATGCCGCCGTCACCGATCACCGGGACGCCGGCCGGGCGGGCGGCCCGGGCCGCCTCCATGATCGCGGTGATCTGCGGCACGCCGACCCCGGCGACGATCCGGGTGGTGCAGATCGCACCCGGACCCACCCCGACCTTCACGCCGTCGGCGCCGGCCTCGACCAGGGCCCTCGCCCCGGCGTACGTGGCCACGTTGCCGCCGACGATGTCGATGACCGTGTCCTTCTTGAGCCGGCGGACCATCTCCAGCACGGCCCGCTGGTGGCCGTGCGCGGTGTCCACGATCAGCACGTCCACGCCCGCGTCGACCAGGGTGCGGGCCCGCTTGTACGCGTCCTCGCCCACGCCGACGGCGGCGGCCACCCGGAGCCGCCCCGCCTCGTCCTTCGTGGCGTTCGGGTACTGCTCGCTCTTGGTGAAGTCCTTGACCGTGATCAGCCCGCGCAGCTTGCCCGTGGCGTCGACGATCGGCAACTTCTCGACCTTGTGCCGGCGCAGCAGGTCCAGCGCCTCGTCCTTGCTCACCCCGACCGGCGCGGTGACCAGCGGCGTCGGGGTCATGATCTCGCGGACCCGGGTGGCCGGGTCGGAGACGAAGCGCATGTCCCGGTTGGTGACGATGCCGACCAGCTGACCCTCACCGTCGACCACGGGCACGCCGGAGATGCGGTAGCGGCCGCAGAGCGCGTCGACCTCGCGCAGGGTGTCGTCGGGGCTGGCGGTCACCGGGTTGGTGATCATGCCGGACTCGGAGCGCTTGACCAGGTCGACCTGGAGCGCCTGGTCCTCCACGGAGAGGTTGCGGTGCAGTACGCCGATGCCGCCCTGGCGGGCCATGGCGATCGCCATCCGCGCCTCGGTGACCGTGTCCATCGCGCTGGACAGCAGCGGCACGTTGAGCTCGATGTTGCGGGTCAGCCGGGTACGGGTGTTGACCCGACTGGGGACGACGTCCGACTCGCCCGGCTGGAGCAGCACGTCGTCGAAGGTGAGGCCGAGCGGGACGACCCGGGCCGAGCCGGCGGGCAGCTCCGGCAGGTGGCCGCCCAGCCCGCCGTTGTCGGCGCCCGCGGCAGGTCCCGTGCCGTCCTCGGCGCCTACAGGAAAGTCGGTGCTGGGCGAATTCTCCACGTTTTGCTCTCCTGAGCTGTCTCGGGGGCTGCGAGCGGGATGGCGCGCGGGGGCGCCGGCCACGCGGCGTGACGGCGGGCCCGCCCCAATCGTACCCATCGGGCCCGCCCGCCCTCGTCGGTGCCGCCCGCCGGACGACGCAGCGTGACGACGGTCGCAGGGCGGCCTTCGACGCGGGGTGACCGGCGGGGACGGGAGACCCTTCGGCGGCGGGTGACCGGCGGGACGGGTGCGGACGGGACGGCGCGCGGGGTTTACGGTGAGGGGGTGCACGACGAGCCCATCGACCCGTTCAACGGCGACCCGGCCGATCCGGCGGCGGAGCTGCACGATCCGGACGACGACGCCGCGCTCGACCCGCTGACCGAGGTCGAGCGGCAGGACGTGCTCGAGGACCTGGCCGACCTGGAGATCTACCAGGCCCTGCTGGCGCCGATCGGGGTGCGCGGCCTGGTGATCGAGTGCGAGGACTGCCGGGAGCCGCACTACTTCGACTGGGGCCTGCTCCGGGGCAACCTGCGCCACCTGCTCAACTCCGGCCGGCCGCGGGTGCACGAGCCGGCCTACGACCCCGACCCGGACCACTACGTCACCTGGGACTATGCCCGCGGCTACGCGGACGGGGTGCACGACACCCTCAGCGAGGGCCCCGACGACGAGGCCGAGCGGACCACCTGACCCCGACGGCCGGCCCTGCGCAGACGAACGACCGCCTCCCGACGCGCGGCACGCCGCCGCCTCCCGACGCGCGGCACGCCGTGACGCCTCCCGGGCGCGCCGCGACCACAACTTCTCGGAAGTTGCTGCCTCCCGGCGCGCCGAGACCGCAGTTTCCCGGAAGTTGTCGGGATCTTGAGCCGTGCCGCCGGGCAGCGGGTGAGGCCCAGGCGGGGTGCGGCGCCTAGAGGCCCAGGCGGGGTGCGGCCCCGGGAGGCCGTCAGGCCACCAGGCCGGCGCGGAAGCCGGCGGCGACCGCGTGCGCGCGGTCGCGGGCGCCGAGCTTGCGGAACAGGCGGCGGGCGTGCGTCTTGACGGTGTCCTCCGAGACGAACAGCTCCCGGCCGATCTCGGCGTTGCTCTTGCCCTCGGCCATGCCCAGCAGCACCTGCAACTCCCGCTCGGTGAGGCCGATCTGGCTCCGGGGGCCCCGGGTCGCGCCCGGTCGCGCCTCCTCGGGCGCTTCGCCGGGCTCGCCGCCGGCGGAGTCCTGCTCGTCGTCGCCGCGCTGCACCGGCACCACGGCCGGGGCGGCGCCCGGCCCGTCCTGAGTCCCGGACCAGGCCGGCGCGGGCTCGTCGGGTGCGCGGCCGGCCGGCGCGGGGCGGCCCGTGCCGCCGACGGCCGCGGCGTCGCGGGCCGGGTCGGTCACCCGGTGCCGGGCGGCCCGACCGGGCGCGGAGAGCAGCAGCAGTGCCTTGGCCACGGCGCTGGTCAGGTCGTGGTCGGCGCCCTGGATCAGCCCGCGCGCGCCGGCCCCGATCGTGGCGGCGGCCGCCTCGGACTCCTCGGCGCCGAGCAGCAGCACCGCGGCCTGCGGCGAGCGGGCCAGCACCCGGCGGACGAAGCCGGGGCTGTCCGGCCGGGTGAGCGCCGTGTCCGCCAGCACGACGTCGGCCGGGCGCTCCGCCAGCCGCAGCATCACCTCGGGATCGGAGACGGCGGTACGGACGGCGGCGGACAGTCCGAGACGGGCCGCCGCTGAGGTGAGTTGCTGCGCGGCGAGCGGTGTCCGAACGCACACGAGAACGGTACGCACTGTGATCTCCTCTCCGACCTGAGTCGACCACGGCGAGGTCGGGTCGGGTGGGTGTTCCCGGCAATCCTCCGAACTTTTCCGACAGATGGGGCATATGCCGCATCTTGTCCGAGGTTTTCGATCACATGGGTGTGAGCGAACGCCCACGGGGGTACGGGGGATGCCAAGCTGGACACGGTGCGCCAGCGCGGCCAGCCGGCCGGACACCGGTCAACGACGATCTCCGCGGTGCCGCGCGGGAGGAGGGGTGCTGATGTCGAACGTACGCAGACTGCCTGGGCCCATCGTGGACCTCTGGGACTGGCAGCGGCTCGGTGCCTGCCGGGGTCGCGACAGCGCCCAGTTCTTCCACCCGGACGGCGAGCGCGGCTCCTCCCGCCTGCGCCGCGAGTCCGGCGCGAAGGCGGTCTGCCGGGCCTGCCCGGTGCGCGCCGAGTGCGCCGCCCATGCCCTGTCGGTACGGGAGCCGTACGGCGTCTGGGGCGGCTTCAGCGAGTCCGAGCGGCTGCGGCTGCTCGCGCTGGGCTGGGAGGACCTCGCCGACCGCCGGCAGACCCGCGTCGACGTGGCCCGCCTGGAGGCCCGCCTCGGCGCCCCGCACAAGTCGACGGTCCCGACCCAGCGCAACGTCGCCTGACCGGCCCCACCGTCCGCACCGACGCCGCGCCCCACCCCGGGGCGCGGCGTCGCCGCATCCCCACCACCGCCCCGGGATATCGCGCCGGCTCCAGCTCCCGCTCCAGCTCCAGCTCCAGCTCCCGCTCCAGCTCCAGCTCCAGCTCCCGCTCCAGCTCCAGCTCCAGCTCCAGCTCCGATGATCATGGAGTTGGCGGCATTTTCGATCTCCAGACCGCCGGTCAACCTCATGGTCGACGGGAGGGAGGGGCGCCGGTGGAGGGGCGCCGGGGGGCGGGTGGGGGAGGTCGGGCGGGGGGCGGGGTGGGTCAGTGGACGGTTACGCGGAGCGTGTGCCAGCCGGTGGCGCCGTCCGGGGCGACCGGCTGCCGGCGCTCCGGCTGGGTCTCACCGTCGGTATCCGTCGCCCGCACCTGGAGGACGTGCTCGCCCGGCGTGGCCTCCCACTGCCAGGACCACTGCACCCAGGTGTCCGCCGACACCGCCGGGGCCAGCGTCGCCTGCCGCCACGGCCCCCCGTCGACCCGTACCTCGACCGCCCGGATGCCCCGGTGCTGCGCCCACGCCACCCCCGCCACCGGGACCGTCCCGGCGGTGAGCCGATTGCGCGACCGGGGCGTGTCGATCCGCGACTGGGTCTTCACCGGCCCCTGCGCCGACCAGCCGCGCGGCACCCAGTACGCGTCGAAGTCGGCGAAGCTGGTCAGCTCCAGCTCGGTCACCCACTTGCAGGCCGAGACGTAGCCGTACAGGCCGGGCACCACCATCCGCACCGGGAAGCCGTGCTCCACCGGCAGCGGCTCGCCGTTCATCCCCACCGCCAGCAGGGCGTCCCGGCCGTCGCGCAGCACCGCCGTGGGGGTGCCGCAGGTCCAGCCGTCGACCGAGCGCCCCACCACCTGGTCC
This sequence comes from Micromonospora sp. NPDC048830, assembly GCF_043198215.1. Lineage (NCBI taxonomy): Bacteria > Bacillati > Actinomycetota > Actinomycetes > Micromonosporales > Micromonosporaceae > Micromonospora > Micromonospora sp. NPDC048830. The sequence goes on along the minus strand of NZ_JBICUP010000002.1, from coordinate 140,945 downwards.
GCGCCGTCCTCCGGGCCCGCCTCGTCGAGCAGTTCCCTGATCGGTACGCCCAGCCAGCGGGCGTTGCCGATCAGGTCCCCGCCCACCTCGTTGGAGACGCAGGCGAGGGTGACGTACCGCTCGACCATCGGACGGGCCAGCAGGTCGGCGAAGCTCAGCTCCAGCGGGTTGCGGACCCGGCCGTGCACGCGCAGCCGCCAGGTGTCGGGATCGACCTGCGGCACCACCAGGGCGGTGTCGATCCGGTAGAACCCGAAGTTCGGGGTGACGTAGGAGGCGAGCTGGGCGAGGGAGAGGTCCGCCCCGGCCGGCACGGCCGGGGCGGGCGAGGCCGGTGCCGGCAGGACGACCGCCCGGCGGGCGGCGGACACGCTGCGCCGGCCGGCCAGCCAGTGGCCGCCCAGCCCCGCGACGGCCGCCCCGCCGGCCAGCGCCCCGACGCCGGCGAGGAACCGCCGCCGCCCCTCGGGCTGAACGGCGGACGCCTCCGGGACGTCAACGGACGCCTCCGGGACGTCAACGGACGCCTCCGCGGCGCCAGCGGGCACCTCCGGGGCCTCAGCCGGCGCGGTGAGCGGCGATGCCTCCGGGGTGGGCGGGATCCACGGCCAGGGATCGGGCTGGAGCGGGCCGGCCAGCAGGAGCCAGAGCGCCAGCGCCCCGAGGCCCGCCCCGACCAGCGCGGGCAGCGCGTCGGCGGCGTTCGCGCCGGCCCGGGTCAGCGCGGCGGCCACCCCCAGTGCGGCGAAGGCCGCGATCCCGGCCAGCCCGACCCGGAAACGACGCGCGGCGAGCACCCCGAACAGCGCCGCGAAGGCCGCCAGCAGCAGCGCCGTCCCGACCAGAAGGGCGACCTTGTCGTACGTGCCGAAGACGGCGATACCGAACTGCTTGACCGACTCGGGGACGGTGTCCACCACCAGTCCCCCGACCGCGACCAGCGGCGCCGACCGGGGGCCGGTCAGCACCGCCACCGGCTCGGCCGCGCCGATCGCCACGGCGGCGGCGGTGATCCCGGCCAGCGCGGCGTACCCGCGCGACATGCTCTCCATGCCGCCAGTGTCGACGCTCCGGCCGGCCGGGCAACAGCCACGGGGGCGTTCCGTAAGCATCCCGAAAGGCGTCAGGGCACGCCGTCGGGTGACGGCGTGCCCTTCAGCGTTGTCGTACGGCGTCGGTCAGAAGCCCGGGCCGTGCTGGTGGCCGTGGCCGTGCGAGTGGCCGTGGCCCCCGGCGGCGGCCGGCGCCGGCTTCTCCGGCTTCTCCACCACCAGGCTCTCGGTGGTGAGCAGCAGGCCGGCGATCGAGGCGGCGTTGGTGACCGCGTTGCGGGTCACCTTCACCGGGTCGATGATGCCGGACTTGACCAGGTCGACGTAGACGCCGCTGGCGGCGTCGAGGCCGTTGCCCCACTCCTGGCCGACGACCTTCTGCACCACCACGTAGCCGTCGTGGCCGGCGTTCTGGGCGATCCAGCGCAGCGGCTCGACCAGCGCCTTGCGCACGATCGAGACGCCGACCTTCTCGTCCCCGGTGAAGCCGAGGTCGTCGTCGAGCACCGGCACGATCTGCGCCAGGGCGGCACCGCCGCCGGGCACCGTACCCTCCTCGACCGCGGCCTTGGTGGCGGCGATGGCGTCCTCGATGCGGTGCTTGCGCTCCTTCATCTCGACCTCGGTCGCCGCGCCCACCTTGATGACCGCGACGCCGCCGGAGAGCTTCGCCAGCCGCTCGGAGAGCTTCTCCCGGTCCCACTCGGAGTCCGAGGCCTCGATCTCCTTGCGGATCTGGGCCACCCGGTCGGCAACCTCGCCCGCCTGGCCGCCGCCGTCGACGATGGTGGTGTTCTCCTTGTCCACCACGACGCGGCGGGCGGTGCCGAGCACCTCCACGCCGACCTGGTCGAGCTTGTAGCCCAACTCCGGGGCGATCAGCTCGGCGCCGGTCAGGATCGCCAGGTCCTGGAGCATCGCCTTGCGGCGGTCGCCGAAGCCCGGGGCCTTGACCGCGCAGACCTTGAGGGTCTTGCGGATCGCGTTGACCACCAGGGTGGACAGCGCCTGGCCCTCGACGTCCTCGGCGATGATCAGCAGCGGCTTGCTGTCCTGGAGGACCTTCTCCAGCAGCGGCAGCAGCTCCTCGATCGCCGAGATCTTCTGCGTGGTGATCAGGATGTACGGGTCCTCCAGGACCGCCTCCTGAGCCTCCACGTCGGTGACGAAGTTCGGGGAGATGAAGCCCTTGTCGAACTGGAGACCCTCGGTCACGTCCAGCTCGGTGGTGAGGGCGGAGCCCTCCTCGACGGTGATGACGCCGTCGCGGCCGACCTTCTCCATCGCCTCGGCGATCAGCTCGCCGATGGTGGCGTCCTGCGCGGAGATCGTCGCGACGTGCGCGATCGACTCCTTGCCGGCGACCTCGACGGCCCGGCCCAGCAGGGCCTCGGAGACCTTGGCGGCGGCCGCGTCGATGCCGCGCTTGAGCCCGGCGGGGTTGGCCCCGGCGGTCACGTTGCGCAGGCCCTCGCGGACCATCGCCTGTGCGAGCACGGTCGCGGTGGTGGTCCCGTCGCCGGCGACGTCGTTGGTCTTGGTCGCCACCTCCTTGACCAGCTGCGCGCCGAGGTTCTCGTACGGGTTGGTGAGCTCGATCTCCTTGGCGATGGTCACGCCATCGTTGGTGATCGTGGGCGCACCGAATTTCTTGTCCAGGACGACGTTGCGCCCGCGCGGGCCGAGGGTGACCTTGACCGCGTCCGCGAGGGCGTTGACACCGTGCTCCAGCAGGTGCCGGGCGTCGTCCGAGAAGCTCAGGATCTTCGCCATCTGTATCCCTTCGAAGCGACGTTGCCCCGGCCCGGCGAGCCGGACCGGGGCAACGACACTGATCGGTTGCTTACTTCTCGATGACCGCGAGGACGTCGCGGGCGGAGAGCACCAGGTACTCCTCGCCGGCGTACTTGACCTCGGTGCCGCCGTACTTCGAGTAGATGACGGTGTCGCCGACCTTGACGTCAACCGGAATCCGGTTGCCCTTCTCGTCGACGCGGCCCGGGCCGACAGCGAGGACGGTGCCCTCCTGCGGCTTCTCCTTGGCGGTGTCGGGGATCACGATGCCCGACGCCGTGGTGGTCTCAGCCTCGTTCGCCTGGACCAGGATCCGGTCCTCGAGCGGCTTGATCGCAACCTTGGTCGCGGTAGTCACGGGCATACCCTCCTGGGGTACTTGGTTTCGTTGCCGGTCGGCACGCCGACCAGCGTCAATCTGCCACATGCCACCGGGCGGGGCCGTCGTCGCGGGTGCCGGTCCGCCTGGCGCTCAACCCCCGGGCACGGGCCCGGAAGCTGGCACCCTCGATGGGAGAGTGCTAATCGCAGGTTATTCCTCGGCTAGCACTCCGTCAAGGAGAGTGCCAACGCGACCACCTCCGTGTCGCCGCACCGTCGCCACCGTGTGGCCGCATCGTCGCCACCTGTCGCCGTGGCGCCGCCACACTTCCGCCACTCGTTACCGCAACACGCCGGGAGCACCTCGCTACGCCGCGCGCAGCTCCCTAGCGTCGCTCGGGTCCCGCATCAGAAGCCGAGAAAGGGATCACCGAGTGTCGCGAATACCCACCCTGACGTTGTTGCACGAGCAACTGCGCCGGGCCCGCCAGGCGCGCGGGCTCAGCCAGGAGGAGCTGGGCAAGCTGATCAACTACTCGTCGTCGAAGGTGAGCGCCGTCGAGACCGGCCAGAACCCGGTCACGCCCGACTACCTGGCCCGGGTCGACACGGCGCTGGACACCGGCGGCCTCTTCGTCGCCATGCTGGAGCTGATCCGATTCCACGCCGCGCCGGAGTGGTTCCGCCCGTGGGACGAGAACGAGCGGGAGGCGACGGCGCTGCGCTGGTACGACCCGACCGTGATCCCCGGCCTGCTCCAGACCGAGGGGTACGCGCGGGCGATGCTCGCCCTGGGCGGGGAGCTGACCGCCGATGAGGTCGAGACGCGGGTGGTGACCCGGCTCGCCCGGCAGGAGGTGCTGACCGCCACCCCGCGCCCGCAGTTCGTCGCGGTGCTGGAGGAGCACACGCTGCGCCGGCAGGTCGGCGACCCGGCCACGATGCGCGAGCAGCTGGAGCACCTGCTGGCCGTCGGCGCCGAGCCGAACGTGCAGGTCCGGGTCGTGCCGGCCGAGGCCCCCTGGCACAACGGGCTCAACGGCCCGTTCGTCCTGGCCCGGCTCGGCAACGGCGCCGAGCTGGCCCACCTGGACAACCAGCTCCGGGGCCAGACCGTCGACTGCCCGAGCGATGTTGCCGCCCTGGAGCACCGCTGGGAGACTGTGACGGGTGAAGCGCTGCCGTGCCGGCAGTCCGCCCGACTCATCGAGGAGGCGGCAAAGACATGGACCTGACCCGAGCCACCTGGCGCAAGGCGTCCCGCAGCAACAGCAATGGCGGCGCCTGCGTGGAGGTCGCCGACAACCTGCCCGGCGTCGTCGCCGTCCGCGACAGCAAGGATCCGACCGGGCCGCTGCTCACCTTCACCCCGGCGAGCTGGCGGGCCTTCGTCGCCGACACCCGCACCCGCTGACACCAGCGTCCACTGACGCCTTCGTCCGCTGACGACGCCCTGCGCTGACGCCACCGTCCGCTGACGGCCCCGCCGCGCCGACACCACCGTCCGGGCGGCCCGGCGGGGCCGGGACAATGGCCGCGTGGATCTGGACCAGCTCGCCGCGCTGCGTACCCCCGAGGGGTCGGCCGCCCTCGCGGCGGCGACCGAGGTGGCCGGCGGCGACCCGCTGGCGGCGGCGGCCGCGCTCCGCTCGGCCGGGGTGCCCGGCGGGCTGGCCGCCGCCGCGCTGACCCAGGCGGAGCTGCGCCGCCGCGCGGCGGTCAAGTTCGGCCCGGCCGCCGCCGGCATGTTCCTCACCCGGCCGGGGCTGGAACAGGCCACGCGCGGGGTGGTGTCGGCCCGGCGGGCCCGCCGGCTGCGCGCCGCCGGGGTGCGCACCCTCGCCGACCTGGGCTGCGGCCTCGGCGCGGACGCGCTCGCCGCCGCCCGCGCCGGCATCCGCGTGTACGGGGTGGAGGCCGACCCGCTCACAGCCGCGATGGCCGCCGCGAACGCCGAGGCCGCCGGGCTGGCCGACCTGTTCACCGTCGAGTGCGGCGACGCCACGGAGTTCGACGTGTCCCGCGTCGACGCCGCCTTCTGCGACCCGGCCCGCCGCCGGGCCGGCACCGGCCGGCGGATCTTCGACCCGAACGCGTACTCGCCGCCGTGGGGCTTCGTCGTCCGGCTGGCCGAGCGGGTGCCGTACACGGTGGTGAAGGTCGCCCCCGGCCTGGACCACGCGCTCATCCCGGCGGGCGCGGAGGCGGAGTGGGTGAGCGTGGACGGCGACCTGGTCGAGGCCGCGCTCTGGTGCGGCCGGCTCGCCGAGGTCCCCCGCCGCGCGACGCTGCTGAAGGAATGGCCCCCTGTCGACGCCTCCGGCAGTGAAGGACCCCCCGCCCACCAGCTCACCGGCTCCGGCGCGGCGGAGGCGCCGGTCGGCCCGGTACGCCGGTACGTCCACGACCCCGACCCGGCCGTGGTCCGCGCCCACCTGGTCGCCGAGCTGGCCAACGTCCTCGGCGCGACGCTGGCCGACCCGAGCATCGCCTACCTGTACGCCGACGCCCCGGCCGCGACGCCGTTCGCCCGCTGCCTGGAGGTCACCGACGTGCTGCCGTTCTCGCTGAAGCGGCTGCGGGCCCTGCTGCGCGAGCGGCGGGTGGGCCGGGTCGAGATCCTCAAGCGCGGCTCGGCGCTGGAGCCGGAGCGGTTGCGGCGGGACCTGCGGCTGGCCGGCCCGGAGGCGGCGAGCCTGGTGCTGACCCGGGTCGCCGACGCGCCCACCGTCCTGGTCTGCCGCCCGGTGTGAAAGTCCGTTAGCTTGTCCGTCATGGCGGGACAGGGCACTCCGGCTACGGCGCTGCTGACCAAGCGGAAGATTCCGCACAGCACCCACCCGTACGACGTCTCGCCGGACGCGCCGAACTACGGCGCGCTCGTCGCGGCGGCCCTGGGGGCGTCCCCGGAGCGGGTGTTCAAGTCCCTGGTCACCGAGGTCGACGGGGCGCTCGCCGTGGCGGTCGTGCCGGTGACCGGCGAGCTGGACCTCAAGGCCATGGCCGCCGCGCTGGGCGGCAAGCGGGCGACGATGGCCGACCGGGCCGTCGCCGAGCGGGTCACCGGATACGTCCGCGGCGGGATCAGCCCGCTCGGCCAGCGCAAGCGCCTGCCCACGGTGCTCGACTCCTCCGCGCTGGCGCACGACACGATCTACGTCTCCGCCGGCCGCCGGGGCCTCCAGGTCCAACTCGCCCCCGCCGACCTGATCGCCCTCACCGACGCCGCGACCGCCCCGCTGGCCGCCCGCTGAGCGACCGGCCACGTCTCCGGCGCGTGCTGCCGGGCGCGTCCACCACACACCCCTCGCCAGTTCCGTCCCCGAAAGGAAACCGTGCACATGCGCAGCGGGATCCTCACCATCGCCGCGGCCGGCCTGCTCGTCACCGGCAGCCTGACCGCCTGCGGCGGGGGCTCCGGCGCCGGCCCGGCCGGCCGGCCGAAGCCGAAGATCGGCGTGATCCTGCCGGACAGCGGCTCGTCGAACCGGTGGGAGACCGCGGACCGCCGGTACCTGGCGGCCGCGTTCAAGGCCGCCGGGGTGGACTACGACATCCAGAACGCGCAGAACGACAAGGCGCGGTTCGTCACCATCGCGGAGCAGATGATCACCAACGGCGTGACGGCGCTGATGATCACCAACCTCGACTCGGGCACCGGCAGGGCCGTGCTGGACAAGGCCACCCAGAAGGGTGTCGCCACGATCGACTACGACCGGCCCACCCTCGGCGGCTCCGCCCAGTACTACGTCAGCTTCGACAACGTCGCGGTCGGCCGGCTCCAGGGCGAGGGCCTGGTCAGGTGCCTGGCGGACAAGGGGGTACGGAATCCCGTGGTGGCTGAACTGAACGGCGCGCCGACCGACGACAACGCCGCCCAGCTCAAGGAGGGCTACGACTCGGTCCTCAACCCGAAGTACGCGGCCGGGGAGTACGTCAAGGGCCCCGACCAGGACGTACCCGAGTGGAACAACACCACCGGCGGCACCACCTTCGAGCAGATGCTGACGCAGACCGGCGGCCGGATCGACGGCGTGCTCGCCGCCAACGACGGGCTGGCCAACGCGGTCATCTCCGTGCTGGCGAAGAACAAGCTCGCCGGCAAGGTCCCGGTGACCGGCCAGGACGCCGACGCGCAGGCGCTGCAGCACATCCTGTCCGGCGACCAGTGCATGACCGTGTACAAGCCGATCAGGCAGCAGGCCGAGGCCGCCGCCCGGCTGGCCGTCGCGCTGGCCAGGGGCGAACGGAGGAGGACCGACCAGGTCTTCCGGGACCCCGAGGGCAACCGGGACGTGCCCGCGGTGCTGCTGGCCGCCCAGCCGATCACCAGGGAGACCGTGAAGAACGTCATCGCCGACGGCTTCGTCAGCAAGGACGCCGTCTGCACCGGGAAGTACGCGGCGCTCTGCGCCTCGGCCGGCGTGAGCTGAGCCGACCGGGCCCGGCCGGCGGGCGCGCACCCGCCGGCCGGTGCTGGCCATCGCCGGACCGCCGATTCGCCACGCGCACGCGAAGGAGACCCCTTGCCCGAGACACCCCTGCTGGAACTGCGCGGAGTCGACAAGAGCTTCGGCCCCGTGCAGGTGCTCCGCGACGTCGCCTTCTCCGTCCATCCGGGCCAGGTGACCGCGCTGGTCGGCGACAACGGCGCCGGGAAGTCGACGCTGGTCAAGTGCATCAGCGGCATCTACGACACCGACGCGGGCGAGTTCTTCTTCGAGGGCCGGCCGGTGACGGTGAACGGCCCCCGGGACGCCGCCGGCCTGGGCATCGAGGTGGTGTACCAGGATCTCGCCCTCTGCGACAATCTCGACATCGTGCAGAACATGTTCCTCGGCCGGGAGCGGCGCTCGGGCCTGGTGCTCGACGAGGCGGCCATGGAGGAACTGGCCGCCGAGACGCTGGCCGGGCTGTCGGTGCAGACCATCGGCTCGCTGCGGCAGCACGTCTCCGCCCTCTCCGGCGGGCAGCGTCAGACCGTGGCGATCGCCAAGGCCGTGCTGTGGAACAGCAAGCTGGTCGTCCTCGACGAGCCCACCGCGGCGCTCGGCCTGGCCCAGACCGCCCAGGTGCTCGAACTGGTCCGGCGGCTGGCCGACAACGGGCTGGCCGTCGTGCTCATCTCGCACAACATGAACGACGTCTTCGCCGTCTCCGACCGGATCGCGACCCTCTACCTCGGGCAGATGGTCGCCCAGGTCAGGACCACGGACGTCACGCACGCCCAGGTGGTCGAGCTGATCACGTCGGGGCGCAGCGGCAGGCTCGGCCGGGCCGCCGAGAACACCAACGGGTACGGCGGCGCCGGGACGGCGGGGGCCGGGGAATGACGACCCAGCCGAAGACGGTCCCCCGCGAGCCGGCAGCCGTCACCCCGCCGCCCTCCATCGGCAGCCACTTCCGGGGCTACCTCGCCCGCCTGCGGGGCGGGGACATGGGCGCCCTGCCGGCCCTGCTCGGCCTGCTCGTGCTCTGCACGTTCTTCTCGGTCATCCGGCCCAACTTCCTCACCGCCGGCAACTTCGCCAACCTGTTCACCCAGGGGGCGACGGTCGTACTGATCGCGATGGGTCTGGTGTTCGTCCTGCTGGTGGGCGAGATCGACCTGTCCGCCGGCTTCGCCAGCGGGGTCTGCGCGGCGGTGCTGGCCAACCTGCTGACCCTGCAGGGACAGCCGTGGTACGTGGCCACCCTCGCCGCGCTCGCCACGGGCGCGCTGATCGGCCTGGTGCTGGGCTTCCTGGTCACGAAGGTCGGGATACCGTCCTTCGTGGTCACCCTCGCGGCCTTCCTCGCCTTCCAGGGGGTGATGCTGCTGCTGATCAAGGGCGGCACCAACGTGCCGGTCCAGGCGGCCCCCATCGTCGCCATCGAGAACAGGTACCTGCCGCCGCTGGTCGGCTGGCTGGTCGCCGCCGTGGCCGTGGGCGGCTACGCCGCCGCGCAGCTGCTGCGCCACCGCGACCGCTCCGCCCGGGGGCTGGTGACCGACCCGCTGTCGGTGGTGCTGCTCCGGATCGGCGGGCTCGCCGCGCTCCTGGGCGCCGGCGTCCACGTGCTCAACCTGGAGCGCAGCCTCAACGCCCTGATCAGCTCGAACCGCGGCATGCCGGTGGTCGTACCGTTGCTCGGCTCGCTGCTCGTCGGGCTGACGTTCCTGCTGAGCCGCACCGCGTACGGGCGGCACGTGTACGCGGTCGGCGGCAACCGGGAGGCCGCCCGCCGGGCGGGCATCGACGTGGACCGGATCCGCATCTCGGTCTTCGTGGTCTGCTCGTCCATGGCGGCGGTCGGCGGCATCGTGGCGGCCAGCCGGTTCAGCTCGGTCGACGCCAACACCGGCGGCAGCGACGTGCTGCTGTACGCGGTCGGCGCGGCCGTCATCGGCGGCACCAGCCTCTTCGGCGGCAAGGGCCGGGTGATGGACGCGGTGCTCGGCGGGGCGGTGGTGGCGGTGATCGACAACGGCATGGGCCTGCTGGACGCCAGCTCCGGCGTGAAGTACGTCTTCACCGGGCTGGTGCTGCTGCTGGCCGCCGGGGTCGACGCGCTCACCCGACGCCGGGCCGCCGCCACCGGGAACCGCTGAGCACGCCATGCGAGTCGGGCCGAGCCAGGAGGAGATCCGCCGCCAGAACCTGGGGGCGTTGCTCCGTTACGTCCACATCCACGGCGCGACCTCGCGGGCCGAGCTCACCTCCGCCCTCGGCCTCAACCGCAGCACCATCGGTGCGCTGACCGCCGACCTGACCAACGCCGGGTTGGTCAGCGAGGGCGCGCCGAAGGAGACCGGGCGGGCCGGCCGCCCCTCGCTGGTCGTCCAGCCCGAGTGGGACCGCGTGCACGCGTTCGCGTTCAGCATCGAGGTGGACCGCCTACGGATCGCCCGGATCGGCCTCGGCGGCGCCGTACTCGACCGCCGCGAGCTGGCCCGGCCCCGCGGGCTGGTGGCCACGGAGACCGTCCCGCTGCTGACCGGCGCCCTGAGGGAGATGCGGCGGGCGGTACCGGCCGGCACGATCTGCGTCGGCGCCGGAATCGCGGTCTGCGGGATGGTCCGCCGCGACGACGGCATGGTCCGCCTGAGCCCGCACACCGGCTGGGTGGACGAGCCGATCGGGGCGGCCCTGGCCGCCGAGCTGGGCGCCGGGGCGACGCTGGCGGTGGGCAACGTCGCCGACGTGTGCGCCTTCGCCGAGCACGCCCGCGGCGTGGCGGCGGGCTGCGACAACGTCCTCTACCTGCACGGGGACGTGGGCGTCGGCGCCGGCATCATCGCGGGCGGCCGGCGGCTGACCGGGCACGGCGGGTACGGCGGCGAGGTCGGCCACATGGTCGTCGACCGGGACGGGAAGCCCTGCGAGTGCGGCTCGCGGGGCTGCTGGGAGACCGAGATCGGCGAGTACGCCCTGCTGCGCGGCTCGGGCCGGGCGGAGGCCCACGGCCGGGAGGCGGTGCTCGCGGTCTTCGACGCCGCCTCCCGGGGTGACGCGCGGGCCCAGGCGGCGGTACGCCAGGCCGGCGACTGGCTCGGCTTCGGCGTCGGGAACCTGGTCAACATCTTCAACCCGGAGATGGTGGTCTTCGGGGGGACGCTGCGGGACCTCTACCTCACGGCGGCGGCCCAGGTGCGCAGCCGGCTCAACTCGGTGGCGCTGCCGGCCTGCCTGGAGCACGTCCGGCTGCGCACCCCCGGGCTGGGGGACGACGCGGTCCTGATCGGCGCGGCCGAGCTGGCCTTCGAGCGGCTGCTCGCCGACCCGCTGGACGCCGCCTGACGGCTCCCCGCCGCCCCCGTGCCCGGCCTCGGTGTGGAGCGACGCCTCTCGTGCCCGGCCGCGTTGTGGAGCGACGCCCCTCGTGCCCGGCCTCCCTGTGGACCGCAGGCTCAGCCGTGCCAGGAGCGCCAGAGGGCCGCGTACGAGCCACCGGCGGCCACCAGCTCGTCGTGCGAGCCCAGCTCGGTGATCCGGCCGCCCTCCACCACCGCCACCCGGTCGGCGTCGTGGGCGGAGAAGAGCCGGTGCGCGATGGCGACGACCGTCCGGCCCTCCAGTACGGCGGCCAGCGACCGCTCCAGGTGCCGGGCGGCCCGCGGGTCGATCAGCGAGGTGGCCTCGTCCAGGACCAGGGTGTGCGGGTCGGCCAGCACCAACCGGGCCAGTGCGAGCTGCTGCGCCTGGGCCGGTGAGAGCGGGTGCCCGCCCGCGCCGACGACCGTGTCCAGCCCCCGCGGCAGCGCGTCCGCCCAGTCCAGCGCGTCGACGGCGGCCAGCGCGGCCCGGACCCGGGCCGGCTCGGCGTCCGGCCGGACCATGGCCACGTTGTCGGCGAGCGTGCCGATGAAGACGTGGTGCTCCTGGCTGACCAGCGCGACGTGCCGGCGCAGCTCGGCCAGGGGCAGGTCGCCCAGCGGCCGGCCGTCCACCGTCACCGACCCGGCACGCGGGGCGTGCACCCCGGCCAGCAGCCGACCCAGGGTGGACTTGCCCGCCCCGGACGGGCCGACCATCGCCAGCCGCTCCCCCGGCTCCAGCACCAGGGTCACCCCGTGCAGGACGTCCCGGCCCTCGCGGTAGGCGTACCGGACGTCCCGGACGGCGAGCCGGGGGCCGTGGGCGCGCCCGCCGGCCCCGCCACCCCGGTCCTGGCCCTGCTCGCGGCGCTGCGGCGACTCGTCGCCGTCGACCGGGAAGCTGTCGTCGGCCGGGGACCTGCCGTCGGCCGGGGACCTGCCGTCGGCCGAGGGCCGGTCCTCGTCGGCGGGGGCGGCCACGCCGAGCAGGCGGGCCATCGACGCGCCGCCCACCTGGAGCTCGTCCAGCCAGACCAGCAGCCGGTCGACCGGGTCCACGAGCTGTTGCGCGTAGAGGGTGGCCGCGGTGACCTGGCCGAGGCTGACCCAGCCCTTCAGATGGAACCAGCCGCCGATGACCAGGGTGGCGACCACCGGCACCACGTACCCGAAGTCGGCGACCGGGTAGAAGACGGTGCGCAGGTTGAGGGTGTACCGCTCGGCCGCGTACGACCGGCGGATGTCGGCGTCGGTGCGGACCCGGCGGCGGCCCGGCTGCCGCAGCGCGTCCGTCGTCCGCGCCCCCTCGACGGTCTCGCTGATCCCGTCGGTGATGTCCGAGTAGGCGGCGTTCTGCCGCAGGTAGCCCGCCGGCGCCCGGCGCAGGTACCACCGGGTGCCCGCCCACAGCATCGGCACCGCGAGCAGGCCGGGCAGGACGAGCAGCGGACCGGTGAGCAGCAGCGCGCCGAGGATGAACACGACGGTGACGAGCGCGATCAGCGTCTCCGGCCCCGCGAACCGGACCGTCTGGGACAGCGCCGAGACGTCCCGGGACGTCCGGGTGAGCAGGTCGCCGGTGCCCGCGCGCTCCACGGTGGACAGCGGCAGGGCGAGCACCCGGTCGACGAACTCCTCGCGCAGCTCGGCCAGCACCCCCTCGCCGAGCCGGGCGGAGGCCAGGTAGGCGTACCGGACCAGCACCGACTGGACCAGCACGAACCCGCCGATGACCAGCGCGATCCGGTCCACGGTGACGGTCGACACGCCCCGGGAGATGCCCTCCACGAGGTCGCCGAGCAGGCGCGGCGCGACCAGCCCGGTCGCCGCGGCCAGCGCGTGCAGGCCGAGCGCGGCGGCCAGGGCGCGCGGGTGGCGGCGGACCAGGGCGCGGGCGTACCGGCGGACCTGGTCGGTGTCGGCGACGGGCAGGGCCGTGGCCATCAGTCCTCCCCCCGGCGGACCGCGGCCGCGTAGCGCGGCTCGGCGGCCAGCAGTTCCTCGTGCGTCCCCTCGGCCACCACCTTGCCGTCCTCCACGAAGACGACGCGCTCGGCACGGCCCAGCACCAGCGGGCTGGTGGTGCAGACCAGGGTCGTGCGGCCGCGCCGGGCCGGCCCGAGCCGCCCGGCGATCCACGCCTCGGTGTGCGCGTCCACCGCGCTGGTCGGCTCGACCAGCACCAGCGTCTCCGGGTCCGCGACCAGCGCCCGGGCCAGCCGCAGCCGCTGCCGCTGGCCGCCGGAGAACTCCCGGCCGCGCTCGGCGACCGCGCTGTCCAGCCCGTCGGGCAGCGCGTCGACGATGTCCGTGGCGCCCGCCGCGTCGAGGGCCGCGAGGATGGACGCCGCGTCGGCCGTGTCGTGCGGGTCCAGCTCCGCGCGCAGCGGCCCGGTGAACAGGTGCGCGTCGTTGTCGGCCACCAGGATCCGCTCCCGCACCGTCGCCAGCGCCAGGTCCCGCAGCGGTACGCCGTGCAGCGTCGCGTCCCCGTCGACGTACCGGCCGAGCCGGTCGGCGATCGCGGCGGCGTCCTCGGGCGCGGTGGCGGCCAGCGCGGTGAACCGGCCGGGCGGCACGACCAGCCCCGACTCGACGTCCACCAGCTCCCCCGGGCTCTCGGGCAGGGTCGCCGGCCGGGCCGGGTCGACCAGCTCGGGCGTGGTCCGCAGCAGCCCGATCACCCGCCGGGCGGCGACGTGCCCCAGGGTCAGCGAGTCCACCGCCTCGGTGAGGTTGCGCAGCGGGCTGACCAGGAACGCGGTGTAGCCGTAGAAGGCGACGAGCTGCCCGGCGCTGATGTCGCCGCGCAGCGCGAACCGGGCGCCCAGCCACACGACCAGCACCAGGAACGCGCCGGGCAGCAGGACCTGGGCGGCCTCCAGCAGCGAGTCGACCCGGGCCACCCGGAGGCCGTCGGCGCGCAGCGCCTGCGACTGCGCCCGGTACCGGGCCGAGAGGACCGGCTCGCCGCCGACCCCGCGCAGCACCCGCAGCCCCGAGACGATGTCGACGGCGCGGGCGGTCAGCGCCCCCTCCGAGTCCCGGTACGCCTGCTGGCGGTGGTGCAGCGGCCGGATGAGCAGCGCCACCAGGGCCATCTGCAGCGGCACCCCGAGCACCACGACCAGCCCGAGCGGCACCGAGGTGGAGAGCAGGATCACCGCCACGGCGACGATCCCGACCAGCGAGCCGGTGCCCCGGGCGAGGATGTTCATGGCGTGGCCGAGGTGGGAGATGTCGGACGTACCGATGCTGACCACCTCGCCCGCCGCGACCCGGCGGGGCAACTCGGAGCCGAGCCGGTTCGCCGCGCCGACGGAGAGCTGCACGGTCCGGTACGCGGCGGCCAGCCAGTTGTGCACCGCGAAGCGGTGCCGCAGGATGGCGGCCACCGCCTGGAGCAGGCCCAGCCCCAGCAGCGTGAGCCCCCACGTGAGCAGCGCGCCCTGGTCGCGGTGGGTGAGGCCGGCATCGACGGCCCGGCCGACGACGGCCGGCATCAGCGCCTGGGCGCCCATCCAGAGCACGCCGAACGTGATGGCGGTGCCCAGGAGCACCGGGTGCCGGCCGGCCAGCCACACCATGTAGCGGGCCGGCGACCGGTCGTCGGGTACGCCGGGTTCACCGGCCGGTTCGAAGCGCATGACAGGTCGACGGTAGGCGGCGGGAACCTTGCTGCGCCAACCCGATCCCCGGCCCGGTCCACACAGGCCGGAGATCCACGGCCCGGGCTCGGCGGCGGCCCTGGACCGGGCGGCCTGTCGGATTCAGCGATCTACCTGGGTGAAGTCCCAGGAGTGCGGCGGCCGGGCGACCAGCGTGGGCGGCGGGTCCGGCAGCGTGCGCGGGTTGCTCCGCCACTTCGAGATCACCACCACCCGGTGGTCAGTCGAGCTGAACACCTCGCTGGACAGGTGCAGCGGGTCGTGGTCGAGCTCGGGCAGCGCGGTCTCGCAGACCCAGGTGATCAGGTCGGCGAAGCCGTACGACTCCGCCCGCGCCTCCCACATCCGTACAATCACGGTCGTCCTCCCCTCGCGAAGCGTCAGACGCTGACGGTGGTCAGCGGCAGGGCCGAGTCGGCCGGCAGGTCGAGCCGGCTCGGCGCGACGCCCGCGGCGACCAGGTGTGAGCCGAGCGCCGCCACCATCGCGCCGTTGTCGGTGCACAGCCCCGGCCGGGGCACCCGGACCCGGATGCCGAGCTTCGCGGCCCGGTGCTCGGCCATCGCCCGCAGCCGGGAGTTCGCCGCCACTCCCCCACCGACCACCAGCGTCTCCACGCCGTGCGCCTGGCAGGCGGCCAGCGCCTTCGCGGTCAGCACGTCGCACACCGCCTCCTGGAACGACGCGGCGACGTCGGCCACCGGCACCGGCTCACCGGCCCGCTCCCGGGCCTCCACCCAGCGCGCCACCGCGGTCTTCAGGCCCGAGAAGGAAAAATCGTACCGGTGGGCGGCGAGGTCCCGGGCGGCGGTCAGCCCGCGCGGGAAGCCGATGGCGGCGGCGTCGCCGGCCCGGGCCTCCCGGTCGATGTACGGCCCGCCGGGGAACGGCAGGCCGAGCAGCCGCGCCACCTTGTCGAACGCCTCGCCGGCGGCGTCGTCGATCGTCGCGCCGAGCGGGGTCACGCCCCGGGCCAGGTCGTCGACGAGCAGCAGGGACGAGTGCCCGCCGGAGACGAGCAGGGCCACCGCCGGCTCGGGCAGCGGGCCGTGTTCGAGGGTGTCCACGGCGACGTGCGCGGCCAGGTGGTTCACCCCGTACACCGGCTTCTCGGCGGCCAGCGCGTACCCCTTGGCGGCGGCGACGCCGACCAGCAGGGCGCCGGCCAGGCCGGGCCCGGCGGTCACCGCGATCGCGTCGATGTCGGCGATGGTCACCCCCGCCTCGGCCAGCGCCCGGTCCATGGTGGGCACGATGGCCTCCAGGTGTGCCCGGCTGGCCACCTCGGGCACCACCCCACCGAACCGGGCGTGCTCGGCCACGCTGGAGGCCAGCGCGTCGGCGAGCAGGGTGTGCCCGCGCACGATGCCGACCCCCGTCTCGTCGCAGGAGGTCTCGATGCCGAGGATCAGTGGTTCGTCAGCCATGGTCAGTCCTGACTCCGTCGCATGACCAGCGCGTCGGTGTTGCTCGGTTGGTAGTAGCCGCGGCGCACCCCGATCGGCTCGAAGCCGTACGTCGCGTAGAGCCGCTGGGCCGGGGCATTGTCCGCCGCGACCTCCAGCAGGGTGTGCCGCGCGCCGCGGCGGGCCGCCTCGGCGAGCAGCGCCTCCAGCAGGACCCGGCCGACGCCGCGCCGCTGGGCGTCCCGGCGGACGGCGACGTTCTGCACCCACGCCTCGTCCGGCGGCGCCACCATCAGCCCGGCGTAGCCGAGCACGCCGCCGCTGCCGTCGGTGGCATTGGCGTCGAGGGCGACCAGGTAGAAGTGGCCGTTGGCCAGCTCGTTCCAGAACATCGCGGCCGACCAGCGCTCCGCGCCGAACAGGTCCGCCTCGATCGGCAGCACCTGCTCCACGTGCCACCAGCGGAACCGCTCCAGCCGCACCCCGAGGTCACTCAAGGCAGGACCGGCTTGCGGGCGGTGGCCGCCACGGCGTCCGGGCGGCGCAGGTAGAGCGGGGTGAGCGGGTCGCCGGGCGCGCCGGCCCGGATCCGCTCGGCGGCCAGCGCGGCGAGCGCGGTCGGGTCGGGGTAGCGGGGCTCCGCGCGCAGCGGCAGGCCGAGGACGTCGGCGTACCGGTGCGCGCCGTCGCCGACCGCGACGGTGACGGCCAGGTCGCGGGCGCGCTGGGCGGCGACGGCGGGCGCGGACACGTCCGGGCCCGTGATCCGCTGGCCCGCGCCGTCGTAGATTGCCCAGTAGATCTCCCGGCGGCGGGCGTCGCTGGCCGCGAGGACCGGCTCGCCGGCCGCCGCCGGGTGGCCGATCGCGTCCAGCGAGCAGACGCCGTACGTCGGAACGCCCAGCACCTGGCCCATCGTGGCGGCGGTGACCAGCCCCACCCGCAGCCCGGTGAACGGGCCGGGACCGAGCCCGGCGACGATCGCGGCCAGGTCGGCGGGGCGGGCGTCGACGTCCGCGAGGACCGCGTCGACCTGGGGCGCGAGCAGCTCGCCGTGCGCGCGGGCGTCGACGGTGCACCGCTGCGCGCGCGACACGACGCCATCCGCCGTGACCTCGACCAGCGCCGCGGTCACCGCGGGCGTCGAGGAGTCCACCACCAGTACGAGCACGGATGCCACCCTAACCGGCCCGCCGGTCACCCCGCGTGACCCCCCGGCCCGGCGCACGACACCTCCCCCGCTCGGCGCGGACGGCACCACCCCGGGGTGCTCGACGCCCGACACCCGCCGCCCCCGGCGCGGACGGCACCACCCGGCGTGCTCGACGCGCGACACCCGCCGCCGCCAGGGCGGACGGCACCACCCGGGCCGACACCCACATCGGACGGTCAACGCCCCGTCATGTCGTGACGGGGCGGTGTGGCCCGGTCAGCCCGCCGACCGCTCCCAGTCGATCGTCGGCAGGCCGGCGTCGGCGAGGGCCTTGTTCGTCGCGCTGAACGGGCGGCTGCCGAGGAAGCCGCGCGGGTTCATCGGGCTCGGGTGGCCCGCCTCCAGCACGACATGCTGCGGGTTGGTCACCAGGGCCGCCTTCTTGCGGGCGTACCCGCCCCAGAGCAGGAAGACGACCCGCTGGTCGAGGGCGTCCAGGGCGCGGATGGTGGCGTCGGTGAACTCCTCCCACCCCTTGTTCGCATGCGAGCCGGGGGTGGCCTGCCGGACCGTCAGCACCGAGTTGAGCAGCAGCACGCCCTGCGCGGCCCAGCCGTCGAGGTTGCCGCCGCGCGGCTTGGCGACGCCCAGGTCCTCACTCAGCTCCTTGAAGACGTTGCGCAGCGACGGTGGGACGGGCACCCCGGGGCGGACGCTGAAGCTCAGCCCGTGCGCCTGCCCGGCCTTGTGGTACGGGTCCTGCCCGAGGATCAGCACCCGGCAGTCCCGCGGCGCGCACAGCCGGTACGCCGAGAACAGGTCCTCGACCGGCGGGAAGACGGTCTGGGTGGCGTACTCCCCGGCGACGAACTCGGCCAGGGTGGCGGTGCGGGCCGGGTCGAGGTGCGGGGTGAGCACGGCACGCCACTCGTCGGGCAGCAGGCCGAGCAGGTCGAGGGCGGGGGCGTCGTCGGGCATCGGCAACCTTTCGCAGTCGGTCGACCCTCTTCCTACCAGCCCCCACCGACACCCCCATCGCAAGGACCGACAGTCGAGGACGGATTCCGCAGGACGGCGGAGTCGGAGGGTGATTCTCCTGGCGGCGGCACGGTTCGCACCCCGATCACAGCGGTGCCTCGGAAGACGACTGGTACGTTGCGCGCCGCCTGGAGCTGGACGTCGCCAGTCTGGGCGAGACGCCGGACGAGGCCCCGGCCGACATTCCAGGTCGGCAACGCCATGGCCGTCTCGATGTTGGCAGCTCAGCCACTTCCTGCCCGGCGTGTCGAGTTGCTCGTGCGTCAACGTCCGGCCGCCGGCCGCCGGTCGAGCGGTACCGGCGGCTACCGGAACCGACCGTCCTACGACAACCGGTACGACCCGTCAGGCGAGCGCGGTGATCCGGTCCGCCCAGTCCCCGCCGGCCGGTTCCAGCTCGACCACGCGGGTGTCGTCGTCCCGGCGGTCGACGCGAACCCGCAGGTGGGCGTCCACCAGCTGCTCCACCAGCCCCTCGCCCCACTCGACGACGGTGACCGAGTCGTCCACCGAGGTGTCCAGGTCGAGGTCGTCGATCTCGGCGCGCGGGTCGCTCGCGTCCCCGAGCCGGTACGCGTCGGCGTGCACCAGCGCCACGGTGCCGCCGCGCGCGGGGTCGGGCCGGTGCACCCGGGCGATCACGAAGGTCGGCGAGGTGACGTCGCCGTGCACCCCGAGCCCGGCGCCGATGCCCCGGGTCAGCGCGGTCTTGCCGGCGCCGAGCGGGCCGGTGAGCAGCAGCAGGTCCCCGGCGCGCAGCACCCGGGCCAGCCGGCGGCCGAAGGCGTGCGTGTCCTCGACGGTCGGGAGCGTGACGACGATGCTCACGGCACCTCCGCGGAAACGACGCTCACAGGGCCTCCAGGAAGCGGATCAGGGCGGCGTTGACCTCGTCGGCGTGTTCCAGCATCACCACATGACCGCTGTCCGGGATCTTGAGGAACTCGGCGTGCGGCAGCCGCCGCACGATCTCCTCCGAGTGGGCCACAGGGGTGATCATGTCCCGGTCGCCGACCACCACCAGCACGGGGGTGCCGGCCAGCGCGGCCAGCGCCGGGTGCCGCGAGTGGGTGGCGATCGTCCGCAGGTAGCGGGTGACCGTGTCGGCCGAGGTCCGGGAGTTCATCTGCTCGACGTACGACACCAGGGCCGGGCTGGGCCGCCGGGAGCCGAAGCCGTACCTGCGGGTGAGCAGCCAGGCGAGGTCGGACCTGGACCGGCGGGCCGCGTCGATCACCGTGCCGCCGTACCGGGTGGCGTTGCTCATCATGAACAGCACCGGGCCGCCCATCCGGGCCAGCAGGGCGGGCGCGACCAGCCTGCTCTCGGCGAGCAGGCCGCCCGAGGTGGCGACCAGCACGGTGCCGACCACCCGGTCGCCGAACAGCTCCGGGTACAGCTCGGCGAACGCCATGATGGTCATCCCGCCCATCGAGTGGCCGACCAGCACCAGCGGCCCTTCGGGGGCGGTCCGGTCGATCACCCGGCGCAGGGTACGGCCGAGCGCGCCGAGGTCGTACTCGCCGGTCTCCAGCCGCCCCGACCGGCCGTGCCCCGGCTGGTCGTACGCGACGATCCGGTGCTCGCCCCGCTCGGCGAGCAGCTTGCGCTGGAAGTGGAACGTCCCCATGTCGAGGCAGAAGCCGTGCACCAGGACCACGGTCGGGTTGCCGGCGACGGGGCGGGTCGGCTCCACCACCTCGACGTGGATGTCGGTGCCGTCCGGCAGCTCCAGCCGGAACGCCTCGTCGCACCGCTGCTCGCCGAAGACCTCGTCGGCGTACGGGTCGGCCGGGTCGGCCTTGAGCCGGCGGACGAGGACGCGCTCGCTGACGACGCCGGCCGCGAGCCCGGCGGCGGCGACGCCGACGGCCGCCCCGACCACTCCCGCCACCCGGCCGGCGGCGGTACGCGGCCGGGGGACGCGGAACCTGCGCCGGCTCACCGGACCCGCCTTCCGTTCGCGACTGCGGGGCTCGCTCCGCAGCGCTCCTCGCGCATCACAGGGCCCCCGTCACGGGCGCTCGCCGTCGTAGACCCGGGGCACCCGGACCCCGCCGAACCGGGTGACGATCTCGTAGTTGATCGTGCCGACCGCGTCGGCCCAGTCGTCGGCGGTGGGCTCGCCGTCGGTGCCGGGCCCGAACAGGGTCGCCACGTCGCCGGCCGCCACCGGGTCGTCGCCGCAGTCGACCATGATCTGGTCCATGCAGACCCGCCCCGCGATGGTCCGCCGCCGGCCGGCGAGCTGCACCGGCCCGACGTTCGAGGCGTGCCGGGGCACCCCGTCGGCGTAGCCGAGCGGCACCACGGCCAGGTTCGCCTCCCGCTCCGTGACGTACGTGTGACCGTACGAGACGCCGGTGCCGGCGGGCACCCGCTTGGTGAGCATCACCCGGGCCCGCGCGGTCATCGCCGGACGCAGCCCGAACCGCTCGCCCGACACCGGCGACAGGCCGTAGGTGGCCAGCCCGGGCCGGACCAGGTCGAAGTGGGTGTCCGGGCGGGTCAGCGTGGCGGCGGAGTTGGCCAGGTGCCGGTAGCGCGGGCGCAGCCCGGCCCGCTCGACCATGTCCAGCCCCTCGTGGAAGACCGCGAGCTGGCGGTCGGTGGTGGGATGGCCGGGCAGGTCCGCGTACACGAAGTGGCTCCACACCCCGACCACCTCGACCAGGCCGTCGGCCTGGGCCTTCGCGGCGGCCTCCAGCAGCGCCGGCCAGTCGGCGACGGTGGCCCCGCCCCGGGACAGCCCGGTGTCGATCTTCAGGTGCAGCCGGGTCGGCCGGTCAACCCGCCGGCTCGCCTCGATCATCTCGTCGAGCTGCGGCAGGCTCGCGGCGGCCAGGTCTACCCCGGCGGCGACCCCGTCGTGCAGCGGCAGCCCGGGGGCGAGCAGCCAGGCAAGCACGGGCGCAGTGACCCCGGCCCGGCGCAGGGTCAGCGCCTCGTCGAGGGTGCAGACGCCGAGCCAGTCCGCACCGGCGTCGAGCGCCGCGCGGGCCGCGGGGACCATCCCGTGGCCGTATCCGTCGGCCTTCACCACCGCCATCAGCTCCGCGCCGGTCCCCGACCGCAGCAGGGCCACGTTGTCACGGATCGCGTCGAGATCGACGCGCACCTCGGACTGCCACATGGCCCCAGCCTACTGACCACGCTGATCATCCCGGGGCGGAGCCGCCGGACCGGGCGCGCCGGCCGGGCCGCCCGCCGCTGGTCGGGGCGCGCCGGCCGCGCCGCCCGCCGCTGGTCGGGGCGCGCCGGCCGCGCCGCCCGCCGCTGGGCGGCGGCGGAGGTCAGGACAGCCGGGCGAGGACCGGCCGGAGGGCGGCGGCGACGTCGGAGGCGGTCACCGGGCCGCCGCGGGCCGCCTCCCGGCCGGCCAGCCCGTGCAGGTACGCGGCGGCGGCCGCCGCCCGTTCCGGGGCCAGCCCCGCGGCGAGCAGCGAGCCGAGCAGCCCGGCGAGCACGTCGCCGGTGCCGCCGGTGGCCAGCGCGGCGGTGCCGGTCGGGTTGACGTACGCCCGGCCGTCGGGGGTGGCGATGATCGTCCGGTCCCCCTTGAGCAGCACGACCGCGTTCATCCAGGCGGCCAGGCGCAGCGCGGCGGCCGGCCGGTCGGCGCCGGGCAGCTCGCCGCAGAGCCGGGCGAACTCCCGGTCGTGCGGGGTGACCACGATCGGGGCGTCCCGCCGGCGCAGCCGGTCCGCCATCGACCCGTCGACCAGCAGGGTCAGCGCGTCGGCGTCGAGCACCACCGGGACCGGCGCGGCGAGCACGGCGCGCAACTCGGCCGCCGCATCCTCGCCGGTGCCCAGGCCCGAGCCGCAGACCCACGCCTGGACCCGCCCGGCGTCGGCGACCCGGCCCGTGGCGATCACCGACGGGTGGTGGTGCAGCACCTCGTCCCGGGCGCTGCCGGCGTACCGGACCATCCCGGTCGGCCCGGCGAGCGCGCCGCCGACGGAGAGCACGGCCGCCCCCGGGTACGTCGCCGAGCCCGTCGCCACCCCGACCACGCCCCGGCTGTACTTCTCCGCCGCCGGCCCGAGCTCCGGCCACCAGCCGACCACGTCCGACCACTCGGTGACCCGCAGCGCGGGGCTGCCGCGCAGCGACGGCCCCAGCCCGATGTCGACCAGCTCGACCTCCCCGGCGAGGGCGGCGGCCGGGCCGACCACCAGCGCCGGCTTCAGCGCGCCGAACGCGACCGTCACGTCGGCCCGGATCGCCGTGGGCCGCCCGGACGCGGCCGGCGGGACGTGACCGGTGTCGACGGCAACCCCGCTCGGCACGTCCACGGCGACCACGGCGGCCCGGGCGCCGTCCCGGCCGCGCAGCCCGGGCAGCTCGGCGGCGAGCCGCTCGGCCGCCTCGCGCAGCCCGCCCGTGCCACCGATCCCGACGATCCCGTCGAGCACCACGTCGACCACGGCGGGCGGGCCGTCGACCAGCCGGCCACCGGCGGCGCGCAGCGCGGCCAGCCCGTCGCCGTGCGCCCGCCCGGGGCTGAGCAGCAGGGCGGAGACGGCGGCGCCCCGGCGGGCCAGTTGGGCGCCGGCGTACAGGGCGTCGCCGCCGTTGTCGCCCGTCCCCACCAGCAGCAGGACCCGGGCCCCGTACACCCCGCCCCGGTCGGCGAGCAGCAGCGCGCAGCGGCGGGCCAGCCCGGCGGCGGCCCGCTTCATCAGCGTCCCGGCGGGCAGGCCGGCCATGAGCGCGGCCTCCGCCGCCCGTACGTCCCCGACCCGCCACACCGGCTTCATGCCACCACGTCCCGTCCGTACCCGTGCCGGCCGCGCCCCGGCCGGTACGCGCGCAGCGGCGTCCGCGCCGTCGCCCGGGCGAACCGCCCGGCCGGGACGACGTCGGTGCCGACAGCGACGACCACCGCCTCACCCTACCGGCGGAGGGGCCGCAAATTAGCCGCCGGAGGGGGCGTGGGCAAGGCCTGTGGACAACCCGGGGTACGGCCGTCGGCCCGTTGTCCACAGGGGCGTTCCGGGCCGCCCCGGGCCGCCTAGCGTCGTCGGCGTTCGGTGTCCCCCGCCCCCGCCGGCCCCTCGGCCGGCGCGGTCGCCGCCCGCCGTCGCCGGCCGACGGCGCCGAGTCAGGAGGAGCTCCCCGATGGAAGGCGAGCCGTTCACCGTCCGCCCGGACCTGCTGCGGGAGGTGTCCAGGGCGCTGGGCGACGACGCGTACCGGCTGGCGCGCGGGCTGGCCGGGGTGCCCGGGCTGCTGGTGCCCGCCCCCGGCTGGCGCGCGGCGTCCGCCCTCGCCGGGCTGGAGTCGGCGGTGCACGCCTGGTGCGACGCGCTCGGCGCGCGGGTGGCGGCCACGGCCGGGGCGCTGGCCACGGCCGCCGACGGGTACCAGGCGGTCGACGAGCGGGCGGCCCGCCGGCTGACCGCCCTGCCCCGGTGACCGGCCCGGCGCCGAGCCGGCCCGGTTTGGGGAGCCGGCCGGCGGGAGGCCGACCCGACCCGGCGGGACGCCCGGCGGGAGGCCGACCCGACCTGGCGGGACGCCCGGCGTCCGCCGGCGTCGGCAACGGGTACGCGCGGCTCTGGGCTGCCGACCCGGCCGGCTGGGCGGCGGCCGGCGCGGCGTGGTCGGGGCTGACCGGGCTGGTCGACCGGCGGGCCGCGGCGCTGGAGGGGGCCGCCGGCAGGCTGCGGACCGGGTGGACGGGCGCGGCGGCGGGGTCGGCCGGCGGACGGGTCGACGCGTTGCGGGGTCAGCTGACCGCCCTCGCGCCGGCGGCGATCGAGGTCGACCAGGTGCTCGCCGAGTTCGCCGGGCGGCTCCACCTGGCCAAGGCCCGGCTGGCGGAGGCGGTCGCCCTGGCCGACGCCGGTGGGGTGCGGCTGGACCGGCAGGGGCGGGCGGCCGTGAACCCCGCGGCGGCGCGGCCGGTCGAGTCGGCTGCCGTGGCGCGCGTCGCCGCCGCCGTGGCCGCCGCCCTGGAGTCGGCGGACGCGGCCGACCGGGAGGCCGCCGGCCGCCTCGACGCATTGGCGGCGGCGGCCGGCGCCGGCTGGCTGTGCCCGCCCCCGCCCTGGCGGCCGGCCCCGGGCACCGACCCGGCGACCGTCCGTTCCTGGTGGGCCGGGCTCACCGCCGCCGAGCGCCGGTGGCTGGTGGCCCGGGAGCCGGAGTTGGTCGGTCACCTCGACGGCGTGCCGGCGACCGCGCGGGACCAGGCCAACCGGCTGCTGGTCGGGCAACGGCGGGAGGTGCTGCTCGCCGAGCGGAGCCGGCTGCTGGGCCGGCTGCCGGGCGGGCCGCTGGAGCTGGCCGGGCTGGCCCGGGTCGAGGCGAGCCTGTCCGGTCTCGACGCGCTGACCGCGCGGCTGGCCGGCGGCGGGCAGCCGCGGACGTACCTGCTGGGGCTCGACCCGGGCGGGGAGGGCCGGGCGATCGTGGCGCTGGGCGACCCGGACCGGGCGGACCGGGTGCTGACCTACGTGCCGGGGATGACCGCCGGCCTCGCCGACGCCACGGGCGAGCTCGGCCGGGCGGCCCGGGTGCGGGACCGCTGCGCGGCGCTGGACCCGACCGGGTCGACGGCGGCGGTGCTGTGGCTCGACTACGACGCGCCCGACTTCCTGCACGAGGCGGCCCTGCCGGGCCAGGCCCGGGACGCCGGCCCGGCGCTGCACCGGTTCCAGGGGGGGCTGCGGGCGACCCACGACGGGCCGCCGGCCCGGCAGACGGTCCTCGGGCACAGCTACGGGTCGCTGGTGGTGGGCACCGCAGCGCGGGACCACGGGCTCGCCGCCGACGCGCTGGTCTTCGTCGGCTCGCCCGGCGTCGGCGTGGACGGGGCCACCGGGCTGCGCCTGCCGGCCGGCGAGGTCTGGGCGAGCACCGCGCCCGACGACGTGATCCGGCTGGCCCGGCCCCCGGACGCGCTGGCCCGGCGGATCCTGCTCGGGGCCGGGCCGCTGGCCGCCGTGCTCGCCGACCCCGAGGACCATGCCCTGTGGTTCGGCAGGGATCCGACCGACCCCGGGTTCGGCGCGCGCACGTTCCCCAGCGGCCGGTACGGCCACACCGGCTACTGGGAACCCGGCAACCCGGCCCTCGACGGCATGGCCCGCATCGTGCTCGGCCGTTGACACGGCGGGCGCCCCGACGCCGGCGGTCGGAGGCCGCCCATGTCGGCGACGTGGCGGGGTCCTGGCCGCCGGGATGCCGCCACGTCGGCGACATAGCGGGCGGGATCCCGGCCGACCGGACCCCGCAGTGTCGGCGACATGGCGGGCGGGGTGCGGGCCCCGGCCACCTCCGGCGGGGCCCGGTGGCGGCTATTCCACAGTGACGGACTTGGCCAGGTTGCGGGGCTGGTCGACGTCGTGGCCCCGGGCCGCCGCGATCTCGGCCGCGAGCACCTGCAACGGCACGGTGGTCACCAGCGGCGCGAGCAGCGTCGGCGTACGCGGCACGTAGATCAGGTCGTCGGCGTACCGGACCACCGACTCGTCGCCCTCCTCGGCGATCACGATCGTCCGGGCCCCCCGGGCGCGGACCTCCTGGATGTTGGAGACGACCTTGTCGTGCAGCACGCCCCGGCCGACCGGCGACGGCACGATGCAGATCACGGGCGTGCCCTTGTCGATCAGCGCGATCGGGCCGTGCTTGAGCTCGCCCGCGGCGAAGCCCTCGGCGTGCATGTACGCCAGCTCCTTGAGCTTGAGCGCGCCCTCCAGGGCCACCGGGTAGCCGACGTGCCGGCCGATGAACAGCACGGTCGGCTCCGACTTGATCTGCCGGGCCAGCTCGCGGACCGGCTCGATCCGGTCCAGCAGCTCGCGCAGCTTGCCCGGCATCTGGTGGAGCTGGTCCACCACGGCGGCGACCTCGTCGGCGAACTTGATCCCGCGCACCTGCGCCAGGTGCAGGCCGATCAGGTAGCAGGCCACGAGCTGGGTGAGGAACGCCTTGGTGGAGGCGACCGCGATCTCCGGCCCGCCGTGGGTGTAGAGGACGGCGTCGGACTCGCGCGGGATCGTCGAGCCGTTGGTGTTGCAGATGGCCAGCACCCGGGCCTTCTGCTCCTTGGCGTGCCGCAGCGCCATCAGGGTGTCCATGGTCTCGCCGGACTGCGAGATGACCACGATCAGCGTGGACCGGTCGAGGACCGGGTCGCGGTAGCGGAACTCGCTGGCCAGCTCCACCTCGCAGGGGATGCGGGTCCAGTGCTCGATGGCGTACTTGGCGACCAGCCCGGAGTGGTACGCGGTGCCGCACGCGACGATGAAGATCTTGTCGACGTCGCGCAGGTCCTGGTCGCTCAGGCGGACCTCGTCGAGCACGATCTCGCCGCTCTCGGTGAGCCGGCCGAGCAGCGTATCGGCGACGGCCTGCGGCTGCTCCTCGATCTCCTTGAGCATGAACCAGTCGTAGCCGCCCTTCTCGGCTGCCGACGAGTCCCAGTCGATGTGGAAGTCCTTACCGGCCGCGGGCTGGCCGGCGAAGTCGGTGATCTCGATCGTGTCGGCGGTGATGAGGACGATCTGGTCCTGGCCGAGCTCGACCGCGTCGCGGGTGTGCTCGATGAACGCGGCGACGTCGCTGGCGAGGTAGTTCTCCCCCGCGCCCCGGCCGACGACCAGCGGGGAGTTGCGCCGGGCACCGACCACCGCGCCGGGCACCTCGGCGTCGACGGCGAGCAGCGTGAACGCGCCCTCGAGGCGCTGGCACACCGCGCGCATCGCGGCGGCCAGCAGCTGCGGCCCGTTCGCCTCGCCCGCGGCGCGCAGGTCGGCCAGCGCGGCGGAGAGCAGGTGGGCCGCGCACTCGGTGTCGGTGTCGCTGTAGAACTGGACGCCCTCGGCCTCCAGCTCGGCGCGGAGCTTGGCGAAGTTCTCGATGATCCCGTTGTGGATCACCGCGACCCGGCCGTCCGCGGCGACGTGCGGGTGTGCGTTGCGGTCGGTGGGACCGCCGTGGGTGGCCCAGCGGGTGTGCCCGATGCCGGTGGTGCCGTCGCCGATGCCGATCGGGCTCGCGGCGCAGCCGTCCGGGTCGGTGGCGGACCGCTCGGAGAGCACCTTCTCGAGATTGGCCAGCTTGCCCGCCTTCTTCTCGATCAGCAGCTCGTCCTCGCAGACGACGGCGACGCCGGCCGAGTCGTAGCCGCGGTACTCCAGGCGGCGCAGCCCGTCGAGCACGATGCCGAGCGCCGGGCGCGCCCCGGCGTAACCCACGATTCCACACATGGTCCGCAGCCTAACCCAGTTTCGCTCATCGCGTGTGCGCAGAAGCCAGGTAAACAAACACCGAATTTGATCGAACGGCGGGAAGTCGTGATCGGGGGAGGTTGACGGGGCGGCGCGGCTTCCCGGGCATTCCGGCGCGTATCGGGTCTGTTCGGGGGATCGGTGATGGCCGGCGCGGGACCGCCGGGGCCGGCTGACTGGGCTCGACCACGTACATTGGGGGCCCCTCGGGGAAGGCGGCCCGGCAGCGGGTGCCGGCGTCCCCA
Source organism: Micromonospora sp. NPDC048830 (assembly GCF_043198215.1). NCBI lineage: Bacteria > Bacillati > Actinomycetota > Actinomycetes > Micromonosporales > Micromonosporaceae > Micromonospora > Micromonospora sp. NPDC048830. The sequence goes on along the minus strand of NZ_JBICUP010000002.1, from coordinate 113,228 downwards.
CCCCGCACCGCGGTCCCGGCCGCGCCCCTCGCCAGAGGCGCTCATGTCCGAGGCGTCGTCCTCCCCCGAGCCGGCCCCGTCCGGCGGCTCCTCCCCCGAGCCGACCCCGTCCGGCGGGTCAGAGCCGGCCGGCACATCCGGTTGGCCCGACCCGACCGGCCCTCGACCCCGGAGCCACCCGGCCCGACCGGCCCGTCGACCCCGGAGCCACCCGGCCCGGCGGGCTCGCCGTGGTCGCCGCCGGACCCGCTGGCCCCGCCGCAGGCGTGGACCGCGCCGGACCCGTGGGTGGCGCCTGCCCCCTGGTACCCGCCGCCCGCGCCGACGGGCACCGAACCGCCCGCGGCGGGGCCCGTTCCGCCGCCCCCCGCCGGGGCACCCTGGCCCGGGTACGTCCGGCCCGGCTGGCCGCCGGCGGGGTACCCGCCGCCGTACGCGTACCCCGGGCGGCCACCGGCGCGCTCCGGCTCCGACCGGACCGTGGTCGGCCTCGTCATCACGCTGGTCGTCGTGCTGGTGGTCGGGCTGTGCGGCTGCGCCTGCGTGGCCGGCGCCCTCGTCGGCATCGGCGAGGACCGGGCGGCATCGGAGGAACCCTGGTACGACGACCCGATCGACGACGGCGGGTACCACGGGGACGAAACCCCATCGTCCGACCCGACCACCTTCCCCGCCGACCCGACCAAGAAGCCGATCACCCGGCCGACCTCCGGGCCCGCCCCCGTGACCATGGTGTACGAGGTCACCGGGGCCGGCAAGCCGGTCATCGACGTGCAGCAGGGCTACTGGAACACCGCCTGCCGGCCCGAGTGAGGGGGTAGGCCCCGGGCGGTGGCTCCCCGTAGGCTGGCCGGCGTGACGACAAGCGCCGATGTCGACCCGCTGGTGGCCCGGATGCGGCCGTTCGGGACGACCGTGTTCGCCGAGATGTCCGCCCTGGCCGTGCGCACCGGCGCGGTCAACCTCGGCCAGGGCTTCCCGGACACGGACGGTCCGCCCGAGATGCTGGCCGCCGCCGCGGAGGCGCTGCGCGCCGGGCAGAACCAGTACCCGCCGGGCCCGGGCGTCCCCGCGCTGCGTGCCGCCGTGGCCGCCCACCAGCGCCGGTTCTGGGGCCTGGAGTACGACCCGGACGGCGAGATCGTCGTCACCGCCGGGGCCACCGAGGCGATCGCCGCCAGCGTCCTGGCCCTCTGCGAGCCGGGCGACGAGGTGGTCTGCTTCGAGCCGTGCTACGACTCGTACGCGGCCTCGATCGCGCTGGCCGGGGCGGTGCGGCGGCCGGTGACCCTGCGGCCCGGCCCGGACGGCCGGTACGTCTTCGACCCGGACGCGCTGCGCGCCGCGTTCGGGCCGCGGACCCGGCTGGTGCTGCTGAACTCCCCGCACAACCCGACCGGCAAGGTCTTCACCCCCGACGAGCTGGCCCTGGTCGCCGAGCTGTGCCGGGAGCACGACGCGTACGCGGTGACCGACGAGGTGTACGAGCATCTCGTCTTCGCCGACGCCGCCGCGCCGCACGTCCCGCTGGCCACCCTGCCCGGCATGCGCGAACGCACGCTGCGCATCTCCTCGGCCGGCAAGACGTTCTCCTGCACGGGCTGGAAGGTGGGCTGGGTCAGCGGTCCCGCCCCGCTGGTGTCGGCGGTGCTGCGGGTCAAGCAGTTCCTCACGTTCGTCAACGCGGCGCCGTTGCAGCCGGCCGTCGCGGTGGCCCTCGCCCTGCCGAACGCGTACTTCACCGACTTCGCCGCCGGCATGCGGGCCCGGCGGGACCAGCTCGTGGCCGGGCTGACCAACGCCGGGTTCGACGTGCTCACCCCGGAGGGGACGTACTTCGTCACCGCCGACGTCACCCCGCTCGGCGGGCGGGACGGCATCGAGTTCTGCCGGTCGCTGCCGGAGCGCTGCGGGGTGGTGGCCGTGCCGACGCAGGTCTTCTACGACGACCCGGAGGCGGGCCGGCGGCTGGTCCGGTTCGCCTTCTGCAAGCGGCCCGAGGTGCTCACCGAGGCCGTCACCCGGTTGCGCACGCTGCGCACCGGCTGACCCGCCGGCCCACCGCCTCAACTGGCCGCGCGGGCCGCCACGTCAGCCGGCCACGCGGGTCGGCGCGGCGCCCGGCTCGGCGGGCGCGGCCGGGCTCCGGTCCCGCGCGAGCGTGCCGAGCAACGCGCCGCCGTCGGCCAGCAGCACCTGCTCGGCGTCGTCCACGAACGCGAGGTCGGCCTCGACGTGCCGGCTGGCCGCGGAGAGCAGCAGCCGCACGACCGGGTCGTCGGCCCGGCGGCGCAGGCCGTCGAGGTTGCGCAGCTCGCGCATGAGGTGGCCGCGCTGGTTGCCGAGCACCGTGCGGACGGTCTCCGCCGCGCCTGAGCGCGCGGCGGCGGTGACCTTGAGGAAGAAGTCGTCCCGGAAGCCGCCGCCGCGCGCGCTGGGCTCGCCGAGCCAGCGTTCCAGCTCGGCCCGCCCCTCGGGGGTCAGCTCGTAGACCACCCGGTCCGGCTTCACCGGCTGGGCCTGCCGCTCTGCCACGACCAGGCCGTCGCGGGAGAGCCGGTCGAGGATCTGGTAGAGGTGCCCGATGTTCAGGGGCCCCCACTGCGGGCCGACCGCCTCCTCGAACGCGCCCTTCAGCTCGTAGCCGTAGCTGGGGCCGCGCGCGAGCAGGGCCAGGACCGCGTGCTGGATCGCCACCGTCTCCTCCGTTCCCGGCCCGGATCGTCCGATCTCCGTCCCGGGCCTTGCATTGCCACAATGTATCGCGCACGGTGTGGTGCAGCACACGGGGAGGCGCGACATGCTCAACATCATCTGGCGACAGCTGCGCGGCCGTGCGGGACGGTCGGTGGCGCTGCTGGTCGGCGTGCTGGTGGCGACCACCGGCTTCGTCGTCCTGACCGGCACCACCACCGCCTCCCGGCTCGCCGTCACCGGCACGGTGGAGCAGAGCACCCGGGCCGCGTACGACATCCTCGTCCGACCCAAGGGCGCGCGCACGCCCCTGGAGGCCGAGCGCGGGCTGGTCCAGCCCAACTACCTCTCCGGCCTGTTCGGCGGCATCACCACCGCCCAGTACGGCCAGGTGCGGGCGGTCCCGGGCGTGGACGTGGCCGCGCCGATCGCGATGCTCGGCTACTCCACGACCCCCGTCCCCGTCGATCTGGACCTGACCGACGCCGTGGACCGCTCGCTCGACCGGCAGGTCATCCGGATCGACCCCCGCTTCGTCGCGGAACGGGGCCTCTCCAGCGCTACCGGCCACGCCTGGTACGTCTACGTCACCAAGCACCCGGTGATCCACGCCCGGATGGACACGCTCCACGGCCCGGATTCCACCCTCTACACCGACGGCAAGACCTATCCCTGGTACGACGATTGCGGTCCCGCCCCGAAGCTGCTGGACGGCGGGGGCAGCCCGCAGCTGAAGACCCCGATCAGCGCGATCCGGGTCCGGGTCGCCGGCGTCTCCGGCTACAGCGAGCGCTCCGCCGAGCGGGTCCGGCTCGTCGCCGAGCAGACGCTGGTGCTGGTCGCCGCCACGGTGGCCGCCGCCGGGGTGCTGGTCGCCTGCGCGGCGGCGCTGATCCCGGCCGCGCTGCTGCGCCGCCTCCCGACCGCACGACTACTGGCAGAGGATTGACCATGGACGCGACCACAGGCAGCACGGTCCGGACGCAGGCGCTGGTCCGGCAGTTCCGCACCGGCGCCGAACGGCTCACCGCCGTCGACGAGGTGTCGGTGGAGATCACCGCCGGATCGGCGGTGGCGTTGACGGGGCCGAGCGGCTCCGGCAAGTCGACGCTGCTGCACCTGATCGGGGCGATCGAGCAGGCCGACAGCGGCACCGTGACCGTGGACGACACGGAGGTCACGGCCCTGCGGCGCGCGGCCCTCGCCCGGTACCGGCAGCGGGTCGGCTTCGTCTTCCAGCGCTACCACCTGCTGCCGGCGCTGACCGTGCTGGACAACGTGATCGCCCCGGTGCTGCCCCGACGCGGCCGCGCCGACCACGTGGCCCGCGCCCGGGAGCTGCTCGGCGCGGTCAGCCTCGCGGACCGGGAGCGGGCGACGCGCCTGCGCCTCTGACCGGCGACCGCGGTGCCCGGTCCCGGCGCGGTCCGCCGGCCCGGGGCCGGGCACCGGCGGGTCAGGCGGTGGGACTGGCGGCCCGGACCCGCTCGGCGATGCGCTCGGCGACCTCCCGGGCGGTCGTCTCCGTGGCCGCCTCCACCATCACCCGCACCAGCGGCTCGGTGCCGGAGGGACGCAGCAGCACCCGGCCGCTCTCGCCCAGCTCCGCCTCGGCCCGCTCGACCTCGGCCCGGACGGCCGGCGCGGCGGCGCCGACGGTACGGTCCCCGACCGGCACGTTGATCAGCACCTGGGGCAGCCTGGTCACCACCGAGGCCAGTTCGGCCAGGGACTTCCCGGTGGCGGCCAGCCGGGCCATCAGGTGCAGCCCGGTCAGCACCCCGTCGCCGGTGGTGGCGTACGCCGGCATGACGATGTGCCCGCTCTGCTCGCCGCCGAGGGCCAGCCCGGAGGCGCGCAGCTCCTCCAGCACGTACCGGTCGCCGACCTTGGTCTCGACCAGCCGGATGCCCTGCGCGGACATGGCCAGGCGCAGGCCGAGGTTGCTCATCACCGTGGCGACGAGGGTGTCGTCGGTGAGCTCGCCGGCCTCGCGCATGGCCAGGGCGAGGATCGCCATCACCTGGTCGCCGTCGACCTCGTCGCCGTCGGCGGTGACCGCGACGCACCGGTCGGCGTCGCCGTCGTGGGCGATGCCCAGGTGGGCGCCGTGCTCGACCACCGCGGCGCGCAGCGCCGCGATGTGGTTCGACCCGCACTCGTCGTTGATGTTGAGCCCGTCCGGCTCGGCGTGGATCGCGACGACCTCGGCCCCCGCCTCCCGGTACACCACGGGGGCCACCTCGGCCGCCGCGCCGTTGGCGCAGTCAACCACGACCTTGATCCCGTCGAGGCGGTACGGCACCGTGTTGACCAGGTGCTGGACGTAGTGGTCGGCGCCGTCGAGCAGGTCGTGCACCCGCCCCACCCCGGCGCCCGTCGGCCGGTCCCACGCGCTGGCGGCGTTCGCCTCGACGGCCGCCTCGATCCGCGCCTCGATCTCGTCCGGCAGCTTGTGCCCGCCGGCCGCGAACAGCTTGATCCCGTTGTCGGGCATCGGGTTGTGCGACGCGGAGAGCATGACGCCCAGGTCGGCCTTGGCCTCGGCGGTGAGGAACGCCACCGCCGGGGTGGGCAGCACGCCGACCCGCACGACGTTGGCGCCGGCGCTGGTGAGCCCGGCCACCACGGCGGCCTCCAGCATCTCGCCGCTGGCCCGGGTGTCCCGGCCGACGACGGCCAGCGGCGGATGGCTCCGGTCCGACTCGGCCAGTGTGTGGGCGGCGGCGACCGCCACCGCGAGCGCCAGCTCGGGAGTGAGATCCGCGTTCGCCCGCCCGCGTACGCCGTCCGTGCCGAACAACCGGCCCATACCCGCCAACCTCCGAGGAAACGGTGCAACCAGGAAAAGCGGAACGGCCGGGCCACCTCCCCGTGGAGGGGAGGCGGACCCGGCCGTTCGTCAGAAGTACAACGCGACGCTGATGGTCAGCGCTTCGAGTACTGGGGCGCCTTACGGGCCTTCTTGAGGCCGTACTTCTTGCTCTCCTTGACCCGGGCGTCGCGGGTCAGGAAGCCGGCCTTCTTCAGGGCCGGGCGGTCGTCCGGCTCGCTGACGATCAGCGCGCGGGCGATGGCGAGCCGCAGCGCACCGGCCTGGCCGGTGGTGCCGCCGCCCCGCAGGTTGGCGATGACGTCGAACGCCTCGGCCTTCTCGGCGGTCACCAGCGGGTCCTTGATGAGCTGCTGGTGCACCTTGCTCGGGAAGTAGGCCTCGAGGTCACGGCCGTTGCAGGTGATCTTGCCGCTGCCCGGGACGATACGGACCCGGACGATGGCCTCCTTGCGCCGACCCACGGTCTGGATCGGCCGGTCGCCACGGGGCGCGCGGGCGACGGGCGCCGGCGCCTCGGCGGCCTCGGGGGCAACCTCGGTGGCGGTGATGTCGGTCATGCTGATTCCTTCGCCCGCGCTCACTGCGCGATCTGCTTGATCTCGAACGGCACCGGCTGCTGCGCGCCGTGCGGGTGCTCGGCACCGGCGTAGACCTTCAGCTTCTTGATCAGCTGACGGCCGAGCTTGTTGTGCGGGAGCATCCCCTTCACGGCCAGCTCGATGGCCCGCTCGGGACGCTTGCTGAGCAGCTCCTCGTAGCCGACCTGCTTGAGGCCGCCCGGGTATCCGGAGTGGCGGTAAGCGACCTTGGTCTGGCGCTTGTTGCCGGTCAGCGCGACCTTGCCCGCGTTCACGACGACGACGAAGTCGCCCGTGTCGACGTGCGGCGCGAAAGTCGGCTTGTGCTTACCGCGCAGCAGCGTGGCGGCGTGGGTGGCCAGGCGGCCCAGCACGACATCAGAGGCGTCGATGACGTGCCACTGACGCTCGATCTCACCCGGCTTCGGGCTGTACGTACGCACAGGTCTACCTTGTCTCGTCGTCGGTCTGGGATTGCGCGCCGAGGTGACCGGGACTTCCCGGCCGGACCAGCGCGCACGAACGACCAAGCGTACCTGATGTGGCACGCCTCTGGATGTCGTACAACAGCAGGCAACGATACCCGGCGCCCGGTCGGCAGGTCAAAACGGGGTACCACGCCGCGCGGCCTGCTCCTTTCCGATGGTGCAGGTCACACGCCGGACAGCCTACGCGGCCCCGGCCGCAGGTACACCACCCAGGTCACGACGAAGCAGAGGGCGTACCAGCCGATGAAGGTCAGGTAGGCGGCGTCCGCCGTTCCGGAGGCGAGGAAGGACTGCCGGAAGGCCACGTTCACCAGCACCCCACCCGAGGCGCCGACCGCCCCCGCGATGCCGATCAGCGCCCCGGACAGCCGCCGGCTCCGGCGCTCGGCCGCCGCCCGGTCCCCGGTCCGCTCCGCCTCGGCGACCGCGCGGGCCCGGAAGATCGCCGGGATCATCTTGTACGTCGACCCGTTGCCGATCCCGGAGAACACGAAGAGCGCCAGGAACCCGGCGAGGTAGAGCGGGAACGACCGCTCCCGCGCGGCGTACAGCACCGCAGCAGCGCCCGCGGCCATGGCGACGAAGTTCCAGAAGGTGACCCGCGCCCCGCCGAGCCGGTCGGCGAGCTGGCCGCCGAGCGGCCGGATCAGCGAGCCGATCAGCGGCCCGAGGAAGGTCAGCCAGGCGGCGTCGACCGGGGTGGGGAACCGGTCGTGGAACTGGAGCTGGAGCACCTGGCCGAAGGCGAAGCCGAAGCCGATGAACGAGCCGAAGGTGCCGAGGTAGAGCAGGGACATCACCCACGTGTGCGGGTCGCGGGCGGCCGTCCGCAGCGCCCCCGGCTCGTTGCGCGCCCCGGGAACGTTGTCCAGCCAGCGCGCCGAGGCGAGGGCCGCGACCACGATCAGCGGCAGGTAGACCGCCGGCACCAGCCGGGGGTACGCGGCCCCGGCGGCGGCCATCACCGCCAGCCCGACGAGCTGCACCGCCGGCACGCCGAGGTTTCCGCCGCCGGCGTTGAGGCCGAGCGCCCGCCCCTTGAGCCGCTCCGGGAAGAACTGGTTGATGTTCGCCATCGAGGAGGCGAAGTTGCCCCCGCCGACCCCGGTCAGGCAGGCCAGCACCATGAGCGTCGAGTACGACACCCCCGGCTCGATCAGCACCGCCATCGGCACCGCGGGCACCAGCAGCAGCAACGCGCTGACGATCGTCCAGTTCCGGCCGCCGAACCGGGCCACCGCCAGGGTGTACGGCAGCCGCAGCACCGCGCCAAGGGCGGCCGGCACGGCGGTGAGCAGGAACTTCCCTGCCGGATCGATCCCGTACTCGGGGCCGAGGAAGAGCACCATCACCGACCAGAGGCTCCACACGGAGAAGCCGACGTGCTCGGCGAAGATCGAGACATACAGGTTCCGGCGGGCGATCGGGGCGCCGGTGGTCGCCCAGAATTCGGGGTCCTCGGGGCGCCAGTCGGTGATCCGCCGCCGGCGCCCGGGGGCGTCCGGGGCCAGGGACCTGGTGGAAGCGAGCGTGCTCACGGCGACTCCTCCTCGTCGGTGACGAGGGGGACGCTAGGAACGGGCGGTTTCCCGGCGGTGCCCGTCGCGCGTCGGCCCGGAAACGGAGACCGCACGTTCGCCGGGAGCCGGCGGTGAGACGTTCACAGCTCCTGGAGGATGCGCAGCGCCCGGCCCACCCGTTGCATGGTCTCGGTGTCGGCCACGTCCACGCACTCGGTGAACCACTGCTTCAGCGGCGCGGAGAGGCGGTCGGGCATCACCACGTGCCCGCCCATGGGCACCGCCAGGGGCGAGTCCCGCAGCAGCGACTCCTCGACCACCTCGGCCACGATCACGATCGGCACGTCGGTGGAGTTGTAGACGTCGGAACTGATGACCAGCCCGAGCCGTTCCCGGGCGCCGGAGATGCGCCAGACCTCTCCCCTACGCAGCACGCGGGCGCCCGCCGCCGAAGAGGGCGTCGTCGACCATGGCGGCCTCCTGGGCGTCGGCCAGGGCGGCGGACTCCAGGTCCAGGCCGGCGCGTCCGACTGCGGCGGCGTGCGCGGTGAAGACCTCGCGCAGCGCCTTCTCCCGGGCGGCCTGGTCCATCCAGGCGGAGAGGGAGAGGCCCTCCCGCTTGGCGAACCGGCGCGCCTCCTCGATCGTCTCGTCGGAGAACGACAGTGTCACCTTGGCGGTCATGCCGGAGAGATTACCCACTGGTATGACCGCCAGTCGTCCCCGCTCGCACCCGTCGGTGAACGGGACAACCCGACCCGCCGGGGCCGTCAGGGCGGCGACCAGGCCGTCAGGGGCGGCGACCGCCGAAGACGGCGAAGCGCCACTCCTTGAAGAAGCAGTCCACGTCCGCCAGGCCGGCCTCGGTCAGCCAGCGGCACTGGTCGGCCACCGGCGCCGGGCGGTCGTGGCGCATCCGCTCCCGGGCCGCGGCGATCTCCTCGGCGTCCGAGCCCAACTCGGTGATCCGGGCCGTCCAGACCTCGTCGTAGCGCCTGTCCAGCGCCGGGGTCGGGCCGGCGACCTGTTCGGCGTTGACGAACACGCCGCCCGGCGCCAGCGCCTCGGCCGCCCGCCGGTAGAGCGCCTGCTTGCCGTCGTCGGCGAGGTGGTGGATGGCCAGGGCGGAGACCACCGCGTCGTACCGGCCCGCGGGCAGCGGATCGGTCAGGTCGGCGAGCACCGTCCGGTGCGGCACGTCCCGGGCGGCCAGGTGCCCGGCGGCCACCGCAAGCATGCCCGCCGCGCCGTCGACCAGGGTCAGCCGGATGCCCGGGACCGCCGCGGCGAGCAGCAGGGAGAGCAGGCCGGTGCCCGCGCCCAGGTCCAGCACCTCGGGGGTACGCCCCGACGCGAGCGCCGCCCGCAGCGGCGGCGCGGCCACCTGGACGGCCGTGCCGTAGAACGCGTCGAAGCAGGGCACCAGCCGGCGCCGGGCCTCGTCGTAGCTGCCCGCGACGGCGTCGAACGCCTCCGCCACACTCATCCCGTCTCCCATTATCTAGGATTTTTGTCCCACATTCTAAACCACGCGGCCCGGCCCGTCGCTCCCGTGCGGTGTGAGGCGCTCTTGACAGGACCGAAACAAAAGGGACCCGGACCGGAAACCGCCCGGCGGCACGCTCTCTTGGCATGACACAGGGTGCGCGCGTGACGACACGACCGGGGACACCGTCCCGGGAGGCGGCCACGCACTGCCCGTACTGCGCCCTCCAGTGCGGCATGGTGCTGCGCGAGAACGGGCGGCGGGTCGAGGTGCTCCCCCGGCAGTTCCCCACCAACCGGGGCGGCCTCTGCCAGAAGGGCTGGACCGCCGCCGAGCTGCTCGACCACCCGGACCGGCTCACCACCCCGCTGGTGCGGGACCGCCGCGGCGGCGAACTGCGCCCGGCGAGCTGGGACGAGGCCCTCGACCGGGTGGCCACCGGGATCCGCGCCGTCCAGGACCGGTACGGGCGGGACGCGGTCGCGGTCTTCGGCGGCGGCGGGCTGACCAACGAGAAGGCGTACGCGCTCGGCAAGTTCGCCCGGGTGGCGCTGCGTACCCGGCACATCGACTACAACGGCCGCTGGTGCATGTCCTCGGCCGCGGCGGCCGGGCTGCGCGCCTTCGGCGTCGACCGGGGGCTGCCCTTCCCCCTCGCCGACCTCGGCCGGGCGGAGACCCTGCTGCTGGTCGGCGCGAACCCGGCCGAGACCATGCCGCCGCTGCTGCGCCACCTCGCCGACCAGCGCGCCCGGGGCGGCCGGCTGATCGTGGTCGACCCCCGGCTCACCGCCACCGCCCGCCAGGCCGACCTGCACCTGCAACCACTCCCCGGCACCGACCTGGCGGTGGCCAACGCGCTGCTGCACATCGCGCTCTCCGAGGGCTGGGTCGACCGGGCGTACGTGGCCGAGCGGACCAGCGGCTTCGACGAGGTCCGGCGGACCGTGGCGGGATACTGGCCGGCCGAGGTGGAACGCCTCTCCGGGGTGCCGGTGGCCGACCTGGAGGCGACCGCCCGGGCGCTGGCCACCGTGGACCGCGCGATCGTCCTCACCGCCCGGGGCGCGGAACAGCACGCCAAGGGCGTGGACACCGTCGCCGCGTTCATCAACCTGACGCTCGCCCTGGGCCTGCCAGGCCGCCCCGGCTCCGGGTACGGCTGCCTCACCGGCCAGGGCAACGGCCAGGGCGGCCGGGAACACGGGCAGAAGGCCGACCAGCTCCCCGGCTACCGGCGGATCGACGATCCGGCGGCCCGGGAGCACGTGGCGCGGGTCTGGGGCGTACCCGCCGAGGACCTGCCCGGGCCGGGCGTCCCCGCGTACGCGCTGCTGGACTCCCTCGGCACCGCGACCGGCCCCCGGGCGCTGCTGGTCTTCGGCTCCAACCCGGTGGTGTCCGCGCCCCGGGCGGCCCGGATCGAGTCCCGGCTGCGCGACCTGGACCTGCTGGTGGTGGCCGACTTCCTGCGCTCCGAGACCGCCGAGCTGGCCGACGTGGTGCTGCCCGTCGCCCAGTGGGCCGAGGAGGACGGCACGATGACCAACCTGGAGGGTCGGGTGCTGCGCCGGCGGGCGCTGCGGGAGCCGCCCGCCGGGGTCCGTACCGACCTGGCCGTGCTCGCCGCCCTGGCCGCCCGCCTGGAAGGAGGGGCCGCCGGCGGCGAGGGCTTCCCGACCGACCCGCGTGCGGTGTTCGAGGAGCTGCGCCGGGCCTCAGCCGGCGGACCGGCGGACTACGCCGGGGTGACCTGGGATCGGGTCGAGCGGGACGACGGCGTCTTCTGGCCCTGTCCCGACCCGGACGGGCCCGACACGCCCCGGCTCTTCGCCGACTCCTTCCCCACCCCGGACGGGCGCGCCCGGTTCCACGCCGTGACGCACCGGCCCGCCGCGGAGGCGGTGTCCGCCGAGTACCCGCTGCACTTCACCACCGGCCGGGTGCTCGCCCAGTACCAGTCCGGCGCGCAGACCCGCCGGGTCGACGCGCTGCGCCGGGCCGCCCCCAACGGCTTCGTCGAGCTGCACCCGGACCTGGCCGACCGGCTCGGCGTGACCGAGGGCGACGAGGTGCGGGTGGTCTCCCGCCGGGGCGAGCTGCGGGCGCCGGCCCGGGTCAGCCCGGCGATCCGGCCGGACACCGTCTTCGCCCCGTTCCACTGGCCGGGCGCGGCCCGGGCCAACTCGGTCACCAACGACGCCGTCGATCCGATCTCCGGCATGCCGGAGTTCAAGATCTGCGCGGTCCGAGTGGAGAGAGCATGAGCGAGCGAGTGGTCGTCGTCGGGTACGGGATGGCGGGCGCGCGGCTCGCCGCCGAGCTGCACGCGCGGGACGGGGACCGGAAGGTCACCGTGCTCGGCGCGGAGCCGCACCGGGCCTACAACCGGATCATGCTCTCCACCCTGCTCGCCGGGAAGATCGACGAGCCGGACGTGGAGCTGACCCACGTCACCGGGCAGGGCGTGGACGTCCGGACCGGGGTGGCGGTCACCGCGATCGACCGGGCCGCCCGGGAGGTGCACACGGCCGACGGCGACCGGCACGGCTACGACCACCTGGTCCTCGCCACCGGCAGCCGCGCCGTGGTGCCGCCGCTGCCCGGGCTCGACCCGCTGCCCGACCGGGTGATCCCGTTCCGCACCCTGGACGACTGCCGGCGGATCCTCGCCGCCGCCCGGGACGCCCGCCGCGTCCTGGTGCTCGGCGGCGGGCTGCTCGGTCTGGAGGCGGCCCGCGGGCTCGCCGCCCGGGGGCTGGACGTGACGGTGGTGCACCCGACCGGCTGGCTGATGGAACGGCAGCTCGACGCGACCGCCGGGACGATGCTCGCCGGCACCCTCGCCGGGCTCGGCGTACGGACCGCGCTGGCCGTCCCGGCGATCGGGGTGGCCGCCGACTCCCACGGGGTCCGCCTCGACCTCGCCGACGGCCGCTCGCTCGACGCCGACCTGCTGGTCCTCTCCTGCGGCGTACGCCCCGACACCGCCCTGGCCGCCGCGGCCGGGCTGACCGTGGACCGGGGTGTGGTGGTGGACGACCGGATGCGGACCAGCGACCCGCACGTCTCGGCGATCGGCGACTGCGCCCAGCACGCCGGCGCGCTGACCGGGCTGGTCGCCCCCGCCTGGGCGCAGGCGCGGGTGGTGGCCCAGGTGCTGGCCGGGGACGAGCCGCAGGCCCGGTACCGGCCCCGCCCGGTGGTGACCCGACTCAAGGCGGCCGGCATCGACCTGGCCGCGATGGGCGACGCCGCCGACACCGCGCCGGACGACGGCGGCGACCACGGCGGAGCGGTCGAGGAGCTGACCTTCGCGGACCCGGCCCGCGGCACGTACGCCCGGCTGCGGATCCGCGACGACCGGTTGACCGGGGCGATCCTGCTCGGCGACAACCCGGCCGTCGGCACGGTGGTGCAGCTCTTCGACCGGGGTGGCCCGGTGCCGGCGGACCGCCGGTCGCTGCTGCTCGGGCGGGCGTTCGGCGCCGCCCCGGCCACCCCGGCCGCGTCCCCGGCGCTGATGCCGGACGCGGCCACGGTGTGCCAGTGCAACGACGTCAGCAAGGGCGCGCTGGTGGCCTGCTGGCGCTCCGGCGCCCGCACCACGGAGGAGTTGTCGGCGGCGACCCGGGCCGGGACCGGCTGCGGCGGCTGCCGGGACGCGGTGGCCGGCATCGCCGAGTGGCTCGCCGGGGCGGAACCGGCGACGGCTGGAACGAGGAACGGCATGGAGGTGACCCGATGAGCGAGCGAACCAGCAGGGTGGTGGTCGTCGGCAACGGCATGGTCGGGCAGCGCTTCGTCGAGGCGTTGCGGGCCCGGGACCACGAGCGGCGCTGGCGGGTGACGGTGCTCGCGGAGGAGCGGCGGCCGGCGTACGACCGGGTGCGGCTCTCGGCCTTCTTCGACGGGGCCAGCGCCGAGGAGCTGAACCTGCACACCCCCGACGACGGGGTGGAGCTGCGCCTGGGCGAGCCGGCCACCGGGATCGACCGGGCCCGGCGGGTGGTGACCACGGCGACCGGCGAGCACCCGTACGACGCCCTGGTGCTGGCCACCGGGTCGTACGCCTTCGTGCCGCCCGTCGACGGCACCGACCTGCCGGGAGTCTTCGTCTACCGGACGCTGGACGATCTGGAGGCCATCCGGGAGCACGCCCGGGGCCGGCGGACCGGCGCGGTGATCGGCGGCGGCCTGCTCGGCCTGGAGGCGGCGAACGCGCTGCGCCTGCTCGACCTGTCCACCAGCGTGGTGGAGTTCGCGCCCCGGCTGATGCCGGTGCAGGTCGACGAGGCCGGCGGGGCGATGCTCCGCCGCTACGTCGAGGAGCTGGGCGTCACCTCGTACCTCGGGGTGGCCACCACCGCCCTGCGCCCCGGCCCGGACGGCGCGGTCGCCGCCCTGGAGCTCTCCGACGGCCGTACGGTCGACGCGGAGCTGGTCGTGGTGGCCGCCGGCATCCGGCCCCGGGACGAGCTGGCCCGGGCGGCCGGGCTACCACTCGGGCCGCGCGGCGGCGTGCTGGTCGACGACACCTGCCGGACGGCCGACGAGCGGATCTGGGCGGTCGGCGAGTGCGCCGCGGTGGACGGCATCTGTCACGGCCTCGTCGCCCCCGGCTACGCGACCGCCGAGGTGGCCGCCGACCGGCTGCTGGGCGGGGCGGCGACCTTCCCCGGCGCGGACACCGCCACCAAGCTGAAGCTGCTCGGCGTGGACGTGGCCTCGTTCGGCGACGCGCACGGCGTCACCCCGGGCTGCCTCGACGTCACCTTCACCGACCCGGCCACCCGCACGTACGCGAAGCTGGTCCTCTCCGACGACGCGCAGACACTGCTCGGCGGCGTGCTGGTCGGCGACGCGAGCGCGTACCCGACGCTGCGGGCCTGTGTCGGCGGGCCGCTGCCCGGTCCTCCGCTGGCGCTGCTGGCGCCGGCCGGTGGCGCGACCGCCGGGGTCGGCGCGCTGCCGGCCGCGGCGCAGGTGTGCTCGTGCAACGCGGTGACCCGCGAGCAGATCGACGCGGCGATCGCGGACGGCGCGGCCGACGTGCCGGCGCTCAAGGCCTGCACCCGGGCGGGCACGAGCTGCGGCTCCTGCGTGCCGATGCTCAAGCAGCTGCTGGACGCTGCCGGGGTGAAGCAGTCCACCGCGCTCTGCGAGCACTTCGACGCCAGCCGGCAGGAGCTGTTCGACATCGTCCGGGTCCGCGGCATCCGCACCTTCTCCCAGCTCATCGCCGAGCACGGGCGGGGGCGCGGCTGCGACATCTGCAAGCCCGTGGTGGCCTCGATCCTCGCCTCGCTCGGCACCGGGCACGTGCTCGACGGCGAGCAGGCGTCCCTCCAGGACACCAACGACCACTTCCTGGCCAACCTGCAACGCGACGGCAGCTACTCGGTGGTGCCCCGGATCCCGGGTGGGGAGATCACCCCGGAGAAACTCATCGTGATCGGTGAGGTGGCCCGGGACTTCCGGCTCTACACCAAGATCACCGGCGGGCAGCGGATCGACCTGTTCGGGGCCCGGGTCGAGCAGCTCCCGCAGATCTGGCGCCGGCTGGTCGACGCCGGCTTCGAGTCCGGCCACGCGTACGGCAAGGCGCTGCGCACGGTGAAGTCCTGCGTCGGTGAGACCTGGTGCCGGTACGGGGTGCAGGACTCCGTCGGGCTGGCCGTCGCCCTCGAACTGCGCTACCGGGGGCTGCGCGCCCCGCACAAGCTCAAGTCGGCGGTCTCCGGCTGCGCCCGCGAGTGCGCCGAGGCGCGCAGCAAGGACTTCGGCATCATCGCCACCGAGACCGGCTGGAACCTCTACGTCGGTGGCAACGGCGGCTTCCGCCCCCGGCACGCCGACCTGTTCGCCACCGACCTGAGCACCGAGGAGCTGGTCCGGCTGATCGACCGGTTCCTGATGTACTACATCCGCACCGCCGACCGGTTGCAGCGCACCGCCGCCTGGATCGAGGCGATGGACGGCGGCCTCGACCACCTGCGCTCGGTGATCGTGGACGACTCGCTCGGGCTCTGCGCCGAACTCGACGCGGCGATGGCCCGGCACGTCGCGTCGTACTCCGACGAGTGGCGGGACGTCCTGGAGGACCCGGAGCGGCTGCGCCGCTTCACCTCCTTCGTCAACGCCCCCGACGTACCCGACTCGTCCATCACGTTCGCCGTCGAACGCGGCCAGCCGGTGCCCGCACGCGGGGCACCGCCGACGGCCGCCGCCGACCGCCACCGCCAGCCCGTCACCCTGGGACTCCCGGAGGTTCGCCGATGACCGCGCCGACCATGTTGGACTGGGCAGTGGTCTGCCCGCTCGACCTGCTGGACCCGGACCGGGGGGTGGCCGCGCTGGTCGACGGCGTGCAGGTCGCGCTCGTCCGGACCGGCGGCGAGCTGTACGCGGTCGACAACCTCGACCCGGTCGGCGGCGCGTACGTGATGTCCCGCGGGATCGTGGGCAGCCGCGGCGGCGTGCCCACGCTCGCCTCCCCGCTGCACAAGCAGGTCTACGACCTGCGGACCGGGCGGTGCCTGGACCGCCCGGACGTGGCGCTGCGGCGGCACGAGGTGCGCTGCCGGGACGGGCTGGTCGAGGTGCGGCTGCGGGAGGAGTGATGCGGGAGGAACTGGCCGGCTTCACCATCGGGGTCACCGCCGACCGGCGGCGCGACGAGTTGGCCACGCTGCTGCAGCGGCGCGGCGCCCGGGTGGTGCTCGCGCCGGCCCTGCGGATCGCCCCGCTGGCCGACGACACCGACCTGCGCGACGCCACCCGGGCGTGCCTCGACCGTCCGCCGGACGTGCTGATGGCGAACACCGGCATCGGGATGCGCGGCTGGCTTGAGGCTGCCGAGGGGTGGGCCCTGGGCGAGCCCCTGCGCGACGTGCTCTCCCGGTCGTACGTGGTCGCCCGCGGTCCGAAGGCGACCGGCGCGATCCGGGCGGCCGGGCTGCGCGAGCACTGGTCCCCGGCCTCGGAGAGCTGCGACGAGGTCGTGGACCACCTGGTGCGGCGTGGGGTGGCGGGCCAGGTCGTCGCGCTCCAACTGCACGGCGAGCGGCAGCCGGAGTGCACCGAGGCGCTGGAGGCGGCCGGGGCCACGGTGATCGAGATCCCCGTCTACCGGTGGGCCCCGCCGGCCGACCCGGCTCCGCTGCACCGGCTGATCGACCTCGTCGCCGGACGGCTGGTGGACGCGGTCACGTTCACCTCCGCCGCGGCCGCCGAGGCGCTGCTGCGCGCCGCCGGGGACCGGACCGAGACGGTGCTGGAGGCGCTACGCGGCGACGTGCTGGCCGGCTGCGTCGGCCCGGTGACCGCGGAACCCCTGATCCGCCGCGGTGTGCCGGTCAGCGCGCCGAGCCGGGCGCGGCTCGGTGCGCTGGTCCGGACCATCGTGGACGAGCTGCCCCAGCGTGCCGTCACCATCCGGGCCGCCGGGCATCTGCTGACCCTGCGCGGGCACGCGGCGGTGGTCGACGGCGAGCTGTGTCCGCTCGCCCCCGCCCCGATGGCGGTGCTGCGGGCGCTGGCCGCGTCCCCGGGGCGGGTGCTGTCCCGCACCGTGCTGCTGCGCACGCTGCCACGCGGCGCCGACGAGCACGCGGTGGAGATGGCGGTGGCCCGGCTGCGGGCCGGGCTGGGCGCGCCCCGGGTGGTGCAGACGGTCGTCAAGCGCGGCTATCGCCTGCGGGTGGACTGAGCGCGGCCACCGCCGCCGGGTCGGCTTGAGCGCGGCTCAGCGCCGGCCCGGGGTGGAGCGTGGCCTCAGACCCGGGCCGGGTAGCCCCGGCCGTGCTCGGCCTGCAGCCGCATCATCGCGTGCTCGACGACCGTGACCAGCACCTGCTTCACCGCCTCGCGGTGCCGGGCGTCGGTGTGGATGAGCGGCACCTGGGGCGAGATGGCCAGGGCCTCGCGCACCTCGTCCAGCTCGTACTGCGGGGCGTTGTCGAACCGGTTCAGCGCCACCACGTACGGCAGGCCGCGGTTCTCGAAGTAGTCCAGCGGCGCGAACGCGTCGGTGATCCGGCGGGTGTCGACCAGCACCGCCGCGCCCACCGCACCCTTGATGATCTCGTCCCACATGAACCAGAACCGGGTCTGGCCGGGGGTGCCAAAGAGATACAGGATGAGGTCCTCGGCCATGGTGATACGGCCGAAGTCCATGGCGACGGTGGTGGTGTGCTTCCCCGGCACCTTCGACGGATCGTCGATACCGACGCCGGCCGCGGTCATCACCGCCTCGGTGGTCAGCGGAGTGATCTCCGAGACCGCGCCGACCAGAGTGGTCTTGCCCACGCCGAAGCCGCCCGCAATCACGATCTTCGCGGAGGTGATCCCGCGGTTGCGGCGCGCCCCGGCGGGGTCATAGCCTGCGAAGTCCACTTAGCACCCTTCCAAGGATTTCCATCCGCTCCTCGTATCCGTCGGGGGGAGCGGCAGTGTGTAGCGTCAGCAGGTTCTCGGCCACCATGTCGGCGACCAGCACCCGCGCGACGCCGAGCGGCATTCGGGCGTACGCGGCGATCTCCGCGAGCGACTGGGGCCGGCCCTCGCAGATCGTGGCGATGCGGTGCTTGTCGTGGCCCGCGAACCGGGACTCGGCGACCGCGGTCGGGCTGGCGGTCAGCACCGCCTCCAGCGCGATGTTCTGCCGCGGCTCGGTCCGGCCGCGGGTGACCGCATACGGACGTACCAGCGCACCCCGCGGGTCCTCTCGCCGTTGGTCCATCCGCGATCACCTCCTCCCGGTCGGCGCCGTCCCTCGACGCCGTTCGTACTCGTGCCTGCGGCCGCGCTACGCGCGCACCGCGTCGCGGGGCAGCGGCACCAGCGCGGCGCCCACCCGCTCGACCAGCAGCGCCATCTCGTAGCCGACCTGGCCGACGTCACAGCTGCGCGCGGCGAGCACGGCCATCGACGAGCCATCGCTGATCGACATGAGGAACAGGTACCCGCTGTCCATCTCGATTACCGTCTGGAGCACACCGCCCGCGCTGAACATCCGGGCCGCACCCTCGGTCAGGCTCACCACGCCGGACGTGATCGCGGCGAGCTGGTCGGCCCTGTCCGGGGGCAGGTCCCGCGACGAGGCGAGCAGCAGCCCGTCCGCGGACACCGCCACCACGTGCGCGATGCCGGCCACGCTGTCGGCGAAGTTGGTGAGCAGCCAACCCATGTCCTGCATGGCCGCCGGCCTGTTCATCGGTTCGTCTCCTTGGTCGAGGTGCTGTTGAGGTTCCCGCCGGCCGAGCGGCCCCGCTGCACGCCGCGGTGGTAGGCCGACAGCAGGCCGCGTACTTCGTCCGGGCTGCGCCGGGTGCGCTGGCTGCTCTTGGTCTCGATCCCACCGGGGACGAGCTGCGCCTGCGGCACCCGCTTCGGCAGGCCGGAGCGGGTGGTCCCGCCGACATCCGGCTCAGCCGCCCGGCTGGCGCGGGACCAGCCCTCGTCGGCCGCGGTCCGCCAGGCGTCCGGGTCGATCGCCGGGGTGGCGGGCGGGGCGTACGCGGGCGGCGGCGTCGGGGCGGCGGCCGGCGGGGCGGCGACCGTGGGGGCAGGGGCCGCCGTGGGGGCAGGGGCCATGGGCGCGAGGGGTGTGGGGGCGGTGGCCATGGAGGTGGCGCCCGGGACCCGGGTGGCCAGCGTGGGCCGGGGCGCCTCCGCGACGCGCGGCGCGGCCGGCGGCGGCTCCTCGTCGAAGCTGGGCCGCTGGAAGATCGCGGTCGTGTCGTTGCCGTGCGACCGGAACCAGACCGCCTCCATCTCGCGGAAGATCGGCGCCTCGGCCGGCGGGGCCGGCGGGGCCGGCGGGGCCACCGGCACGGCCGGAGCGCTCGGCACCGCGCCCGCGACCGGGCCGGCCGGCAGCACCGGCGCGGCCGGGGCAGCCGGCGCGGCCGGGGCAGCCGGCGCGGCCGGGGCAGCCGGCGCGGCCGGGGCAGCCGGCGCGGCCGGGGCAGCCGGCGCGGCCGGGGCAGCCGGCG